>JALUWC010000026.1 GCA_027019885.1 Geoglobus sp. | reverse complement strand
AGCAGAGGAAGTGAAAGAATTAATTGTTAAAGCCGTGAGAGAGGCAAAAAGGGAGAGTGGAATCAGTTTTGATGAAAACATCAGATTTAAGGAAGTTGAGAATGGATACGAAGTTGCAATCTATTTTAGAATTCTAAGAAGAGCGAGCAATCCCTTAAGAATAAAAATAGACATAACGAAAAAGGAGAATGAAGTTATAATCCTTCCGTTAGAGAGGAGAAAAATCATCCATCCGTATTCCGATAGTTGCAATGCAGAAGTTCTGGCTTATTCACTTCAAGAGATTTTTGCTGAGAAGATACGATCTCTATTCCAGAGAACAAGGCCAAGGGATTTGTATGACATCTGGTACCTTTCAAAACTTGGGCTTGATGTTTC
This sequence comes from Geoglobus sp., assembly GCA_027019885.1. Lineage (GTDB taxonomy): Archaea > Halobacteriota > Archaeoglobi > Archaeoglobales > Archaeoglobaceae > Geoglobus. The sequence goes on along the minus strand of JALUWC010000026.1, from coordinate 4,111 downwards.
CGGCATTATTGACGAAAAATTCAGGTTTAAAGAGGTTAAAGCTGATTTTGATGGTGTATTGGGCAGAAAAGATGACTTCAGAAATGCTTGGGAAAGCTCGCTTAGACATCAGATAAAAGATTTGCCTGAGTTTAACGTCGTTTTTGATGCTGTATTAAAGTTTCTGGGTGGTGTGGTATGGAAAAGCTGAAGAAGTTAATGGAGCATAGAGATGCGATTTTGCTTGCTGAGATTGGAGCGTTGATTCATGATCTGGGGAAGTTGAGTGAGGAGTTCGTAAAAGCACATTCTATTAAAGAAGAAACCTCAGAATGGGTGTATCATACCGCATGGCTGAATTATGAGGCTGAGAAAGGTAATGACGATGCGAGAAAATTAATTAAAATTCTTAAGAGTGTGAAAGTAAAATTAGATAAGGAGGGAACATCTCTTTACGATTTTATAGTTGGACATCATGAGAAAAAATGGGGAAAAACGGAAAATTACACAAAACCAGAGGACTACGAGTACCATTTTCCAGACTGCAGCGGAAAAAGTTTAATAAAATTTATTTTAGCTGCTGATAAATTTGACAGTGAAGAAGATAGAGCAGGTGCTAAAGATCAGCAAAGTGTTTATGCAACGTTTAAATCAAACAGCTTTGGATGTGATGAAGAGATCAGAGTTGATTTTAAAACTGAGCGACAGGAGGTTTACAAGAAGCTAATAGAAGTATTGGGCACGTGCAATATAGATACAATCACTAAAAAAAGAAGAATGTTACTCCAAGCTTTAAAAGATAACTTCTCTAAAGCATTGGGAATGACTGCCAGATCCGCAAACGATGTCACTCTTTGGGATCACTCTTACATGACCGCAAGTATAATGAAGGCGCTATTTGGTCAATATTTGCTCTGTTCGATTATTATTAATGAAGAGAATAGCCAAGAAAATAGTAATGTCAATAAATGTAAAGAATTCGTAGATAAAGTTAACAAAATTACTTCAGACTTCAAGAAATTAATACGTGAATACAGACCATTTCAAGCCTTCGCGATAGGTTGGGATTTCTTCGTATTTATCGAGCAGTCACATAAAATCCCTGATGTTGTAGGCAGAATTCAAACCATAGATGAGATTAAAGGAGAGATCAAACAGATCGTTGAGGTAGACTATGCATTAGGAAACTCGATTTATGAGGATGATTTTGGTATTTATTTTCTAATTCCGTCGATTTTGAATGAGGATGCCCTCAAAGAAGTTAAAGAGAAAATTTTCAACATATTTAATGTTATAACCAGTGGGATTTTATTACCGGTTTTTCATCTTGAGCCATCAAAACAGGATGACGAGTTTAGAATTGGTAAACTATTGACCGAAGCTATAAAAAACGTGAAAGAGAAAACTAACAATCACCAGATCGAGCTAATTACAAGTCCAACATGGGTTAAGAGTTGGAAAGACAATGGAGTAGAGACACTTAAAGATAAACTCGTCTGCAACGTTTGTGGTAAGGGATTTTACTATAAGGGCGATGATGAAAAGATTTGTGAAACTTGTAAGGAAATTAGAAGTAAGGGTAGAAAAAGAGAAGTTCCTCAAACAGTCTTTATCGATGAAATTGCATGGAACCCTAGTCCTAACAAGAAAAGATATGAAAACGTTTGTCTGTTGGTAGCTAAGTTCGATCTGGATGAATGGCTGAATGGGAAGTATATAAGGAGTTTGTTTATCAAGAAACCTATAGAAGAACAACCAATAGGACAAGTATATGCGGGGCGGACAAAGAACGTCCTTAAATCGATTGTCTTCCACAAACATCTTGACGAAAAGTGGGGTGAGGATGTAGAAAATAGTATTAGAAGAAACCTAAGCTACCTACCAGAAGACATTAGAGACATTCTTACTGGTGACCTTATTTCTGAGCTTAAAAAGCAGGCGGGAGATAGAGAAATAAAATATGTTATGGGTAGCATCAACAAGGTAGTAGAAGATATTTTCTCGAGATATGATGATTTAAGTATCATCGTTTTCATAGATAAACCTTCCATAGATCTCCAAAAACCATCATCGCCGTCTCGTTTAATGCGTGTATGGCAGGATACTTCAAACTTCTTCGAGTTAATTGCCGAGAAAATTAAAGAAAAAGCTCCAGGTGTGGTAGCGTGTAACATCGTTTTAGATGAGTTCACTCTGGAAGGCAAAAAACTTGTAGAAGGCTTGGCTTACATAATTAAAATACCAAAACTGGGAATATCTGGAGAAGTAATTTGCGAAAAAGGGTGTGAATCACCATCAAAACTTAGAGTAATAACTCCCCATCTGTCAGAATACTTGCTGAATAATGTAGATGAAGTTCGGGGAGTAGGAGTTAAAATTTATCATCCTGAAAAGAAAGATTTGAGAGTTGTAGCGACGATTAGGGACGTAGTATCTGTTAAGTCTGATAATTCCGATAGCAAAGAGTCCAATAAAGCATATAGAGTTGTTTCAATATCTCCTACACTGTTTATGGCGATAATTCCAGCAAAAATATCCTTAGATATTGTTGGAATAATGAAAGAAGAGTATGCAAACAATTTTGGAAAAGTTTTCGGAAAACTCCCATTACATGTCGGTTTAATCTATTTCAAGAGAAAAATGCCGATATTTACAGTTCTTGATTCCGTGAACAGGATGCTGGCTGAATTTGATGGAGAGTTTAAATCTGATTCAGACAACTATGCAAAACTACGTGTAGTTTCAGAACCTGCAAATGAAAACGGCTGTAGGGTTTTAGAAGTAACTCCAGTAGAGGAATATGAGTCATTCAAATATAGGGTTAAAATACCGTATAAGCTTGGGGATGGAAATCCAGATTACTACCACCCTTATTTAGTTGTAGAAAGTAATTCTAATGATACAATCGAGCTAAAAGTTGATGGAGATACAGTTCTGCAAAAGCACGTTTCAAAAATCAGGAAAGAAGATGTCCTCAAAGTAAGGAAATCCCTTTTTGACTTCGAACTTCTCGACTCAAATATAAGGAGGTTTGATGTCGGTAGAGAAAGAAAGCACTGGCTGTTTACTAGCTCTACAAGCAAACCAAAACCGTATTTGCTCTGGGATATCGACAACTTTGAGAGGTTACGGGAACTGATTATAGAAAAACTGGAGCTAACAACAACTCAGATAATGAACCTCTACGAGATGATGATGGACAAGATAGAAGAATGGGATTTGAAAGATGTTGAGAAATTAAAGAAAGATGCGACATTTGAAAAATTTGTTAATAATGCCATAAGAAGCATTCCGTTAAGATTGAAGGTTGTTGATAGTGGAAAGAGTGAGAAAGATAGGATTACAAGAGAAGATTACGAATTACTGAAAGCTACTATCATGAATGGCATGTTTTTTGATTTTGTTGATCTGTGGCATACTGTTTTGAAGGAAAAATTTGAGAAGAAAGAAGGTGGTGAGGAAAATGTCTGAGAGTGAAGGAATATATGTGCAAAAAAGATATTTTGCATTGGCTTTAGACCCGATACACATTGGAACTGGAGGTTACAGAATCGGCAGAGTTGACAACACCATCGTGAGAGAATCAGCGACAGGCATACCGAAGATTCCCGGTACAACGATAGAAGGTGTTTGCAGGAGTTATGCGTTTTTAAAGGTAAGTGAGAATGGAAAAATAAAAGATAAAAATGGAAACTATAAAGGCAATATTCACCCATTGGCATGTGCTAAAGGAAAGAGGACGAAAGTAAATGGAGAAGATAAATTCCCTTGTGGTACATGTGAGATCTGCATCACTTTCGGATATACCTCAGATACTAAATCACTTCAGGCTATGGCATTGTTTTCAGATGCTCGTATACTGCTGTTTCCTGTTGCCACGATGATTGGTCCCGTTTGGGTAACTTGTCCGATGGTTCTGAGAGATGCCGACATCGAAAACTTTCAGGAGCCAGACGATAGCAAGTTCATCACAAAGTTGGACACTCTTGAAAACAGACTAAATTTTGGATGGTTGCTGTTAGAAAGAGATACTACAAAATCGATCAACACTCAATCATGGAGTTTATCGGACATTGACAACAACATTCTTGAACGGATAGTGATAGTTCCTGACGAATTATTCTCACAAATT
>JALUWC010000025.1 GCA_027019885.1 Geoglobus sp. | reverse complement strand
CAGGGGAGATGAAGAGGTGCCTGAGCACATAAGGCACATCATCTACGGTGATCAGCGAAGGTGAGAGCATGGAGGTTGAAGTTTATGGAATTAATGTTCATGCATCCGGAAAAGGAGATTTTCTTTTTGTGCACGGAGCAGGAATGAATTCAGATGTCTGGAGGAGGCAGCAATCGTCACTTGGTGGCATTGCACTGGATTTACCTAACCATGGTAAGAGCGATGAAATGGTGGTGAATTCAGTAAAAGACTACGCCAGATTTCTTGTTGAACTCGTTGATGCTCTCGAGCATGAGCCAGTTGTTGTTGGACATTCGATGGGAGGTGCTATTGTGCAGGAGTATCTTGCCCTTGGAGGAGTGGCAAGAGGGGCGGTTCTTGTTTCAACGGCACCATCTCTCAGGGTAAATCCAAAAATCATTGAAGGAATTGACAGGGACTTTCAGGGAACCGTTGAGAGATTTGCTGGATGGATGTTTTCCAGAAACTTCACTGGAAAAAGGGTGATTGAAGGTATAATAAAAACGATTTTGAGAGAGGGAAAGGAGACCTTCAAAAGAGATCTCCTGATATGTGACTCCTTTGTCATCGAGGGCAGATACAGAAATGGAGAGATAGAATTCGACTGCCCTGTCCTGATTGTGTGCGGAAATGAGGACATCGTCACCCCTCCCCACAATTCCGAGTTTCTGAGAGAATACATTGATAGCTCAAGGCTCGTTTTCATACATGGGTGTGGACATCTTCCAATGATTGAAACTCCAGAGGAGTTCAGCAAAATATTGAGGAGATTTCAGGATGAGCTGAGCGTCTGAAGTTTCTTCAAAAGCCTGTCTTTTTTCTCACAGTTCATCAAGCTGTGCTCAAGAACCTCACCAATTCTCGAAACTGGAACTATCTCAATTTTGCCCTCATGGTCTGCATCGAGCTGAACGTCGTCTATGTTATCCTGAGGGATGATCACCTTTCTCAGTCCAGCCTGTATTGCTGATTCTATTTTATGGGTTACTCCCCCCACAGGAAGGACATCTCCCTTGACTGAAAGACTTCCAGTCATTGCCACGCTCTGATCAACCTCTATTCCTTCGAGTGCTGAGACAACAGCAGTTGCTATACTTATGCTTGCCGAATCACCTTCAACTCCCTCATATGTTCCAACAAACTGAATGTGGACATCGAAATTTGACATGTCCTTTCCGATTATCTTTTTTATTATCGCAGAAACATTAACAACTGCCTCCCTTGCAATCTCCTGCAATCTGCCGGTTGCAATTATCTTCCCCTCTTCCTTGCTCATTGCCGGAGTGATTTCAGCAATTATCGGAAGAACTATCCCTGCTGACTCTCCTATAACTGCTAACCCATTGACCCTGCCAACCTCCGAGCCGTTTGTTATGAAAAGCTTGTAATCCTTCCTTCTTTCGATATACTTGTCTGCTAACTGCTCCTCAATGCTCTTTGCAATCCTCTTTGCCTTCAGAACATGATCAACAGTCACATACTGGCTCCCTTCCCCTGTGGCTATATCTCCAGCAGTTCTCACAAGTCCCCCAAGCTCTCTAAGTCTCAAGGTTAGATGGCCTCTCCTTCCTGCCCTTCTCTTTGCTTCTCTGATTATCTCAGCAACAGCCTCCCTTGTAAAGTGGGGTATCTTTCCATCTCTGACAATTTCCTGGGCAACAAACCTTACAAGCTTTCTTCTGTTCTCATCGCTATCCTCCATTGTGTCGTTCATGTAAATCTCATAACCGTACCCCTTTATTCTGCTCCTCAATGCGGGATGCATGCCGTAGAGGGCATCGAGGTTTCCTGCAGCAACAAGAATGAAGTCACATGGAACCGGATCTGTTCTCACCATCGCTCCGCTGCTTCTCTCACTCTGCCCTGTTATCGGGAACTTTTTCTCCTGCAGTGCTGTGAGCAACTTCTGCTGGGACTCAATTGTCAGTGTGTTTATCTCGTCAATGTAGAGAACACCCCTGTGGGCTCTGTGTATTGCTCCAGCCTCAACCCTGTCATGGGCAGGGGTTTCAAGCCCCCCAGACTGAAATGGATCGTGCCTGACATCTCCGAAAAGTGAGCCTGCATGTGCTCCTGTGGCATCCTCGAAGGGAGCAGTATCTCTTCCTGCGTTGTTTACTAAAAGCTTGGGAACATTCTTTTCCTCTCGAGGGAGCATGTATCTTGCCAGCATGAAGATCATAACTGCTGCAATTATCCCCCACAGAATTTGCTTCTGAAGAAATGAATAGGCTATGACAAAGAAAACAAGGGTGAAGAGAAACATGTTTCTTGCCTGTTCTTTCTTCATCGCTTCCTGCTTGTACGCCTCCACAATCTCTCTGCCCTTTCCTGCAGGAACCATTCTTATCTTGGGGTTGTTTGGATCTTCAGGATTGGGATAAACAAGAATATCCTCAAGCTCCTCCTTTGGTAAAAGCTCAGCCATTGCCTTTGCAAGCATCGACTTCCCTGTCCCTGGAGAGCCGATGAGCATCACGTGCCTTTTCTGAATTGCAGCTTTCTTTATTGCCTCAACTGCATGATCCTGACCTATAACCTGATCTATCAGCCTTTTTGGGACCTCAATTTCCTCTGTTGTTTTGAAGTCCAAGTCTCCAACAAGCTCATCAATACTTTCCTGCATTTGTCTGATTTTAGCTTTAAATGTATTTAAATAATTAACCAATCTCATCACTCTCAGAGATGTCTTTCAGCTCAAGCTCCCTTTTTATCCTTCTGTAAAACGCCTGCATGAATTTATGCCTTTCATCCGCAATTTCCCTTGCTGTTTCGGTGTAAAGAAGGTCTTTCAGCTTGAAAAGCTTCTCCTCAAGATGCCTGAGCGTGCTTTCAATGTCCCTTCCATTCTCGCCTGAGAACATGAATGCCCTTGCAACTCCTATTGCACCGATAGCATCCAGCTTGTCAGCATCGCTGAGAATTTTTGCTTCCAAGGTTCTTGGCAGAATGTTTCCTGAAAAGGAGTGAGACTCTATACAGTGGCATACCTCTTCAATAAATGAGCCCTCGTATCCCTTTTCTTTCAGAATTTCTCTGGCTTTTTCAGCTCCCTTAAGAGCGTGGTTTTCTTCATCCCTGCAAATGTCATGGAATTTTGCTGCGATCTCAATTACCCTTCTGTCTCCACCTTCTTTCCCAGCTATGAACAATGCAAGCTTTAAAACTCTCTCAACGTGGTCATCATGATGGGGCAAGGAGACACCTCCTTTTGCCAATTTAAAATTCTCTCTATTAATATTTTTCCAATCAAAACCCTGAGATCATCCAGATCCAGCCAAAATATTTTTATACAGAATTGCCCATGCCTGAAATTGATTCCCGCCTTAGCTCAGAGGTAGAGCGCGGGACTGTAGTCTGCCCTGCCCCTGCAGGGGGGCAGTGATCCCGTGGTCCCCGGTTCAAATCCGGGAGGCGGGACCATTTACTTCTGGTCCACTCCCCTTTTTCCAAACTCCCATTCTGGAAGGAAGCAAAAAGAGATTGTAAAGGCTAATTTAAAAGGAATTCAGATGTACTGTCCTCCATCTACCTTGATCACCTCACCGGTGATGTGTCTGGCTCTTTCTGAGGCGAGGAACACAACAACCCACGCAACCTCTCTTGGCTCTCCAGCTCTCCCAAGAACGATCTCCTCAAGAGCCTTCTGCTTGACCTCATCTGGCACGGTTTCATACATCTCGGTCATTATCATGCCCGGCGCCACGGCATTCACATTGACATTGTACTTTCCAAGCTCCCTTGCAACAGCCTTCGTCAATCCTATGATTCCCGCCTTTGCTGCGGAATAGTTGGACTGGCCAAACTTCCCCCTCAATCCATTTATCGAAGTTAGATTGATGATTTTCCCGTATCTCTGCTCCTTGAAGATGGGTGCACATGCTCGGATGTAGTTAAAATACCCCTTCAGGTTTATGTTTATCACAGTATCCCACTGCTCTTCAGACATTTTCCAGATAACTCCATCCCAGTTAACTCCAGCATTGTTGACAAGTATGTCAAGCCTTCCGAATTCATCCAGAACCTTTTTCACCATATTCTGAGCATCCTGAAAACTGGATGTGTCTGCTCTGATCGGCAGACATCTCCTCCCGAGACCTGCTATGGTTTCCTTAACCTGCTTGGCCTGATCCTCGCTCTTTCTGTAGTTTATCGCAACATCAACCCCCTCTCTTGCGAGTTCAATGGCTATTGCGGCACCTATGCCTCTACTTCCCCCAGTGACGATGGCAACCTTGTCCTTCAATCCCATATCCATTCTACCACCTCAGGTGAGTTGAAGTTTGGGGGGTATTTATGATTTTTTTAAATGTTCTGTGATTCCTGAACCAGCACAAGTCAGGAGAGTTCACAGACTTGGAAATAAAACTTGAGAAAAAAGCCGCCGGCGGGATTCGAACCCGCGGCCTGGTGATTACAAGTCACCCGCTCTGACCAGCTGAGCTACGGCGGCAGCAGAACCCACTATCTCCCTT
>JALUWC010000024.1 GCA_027019885.1 Geoglobus sp. | reverse complement strand
GGGTAAAGCAACGGAACAATCTCTCCTCTCTCAGCCAGATCTTTTGCGAAATCTGAGCAACCATCCCACCTTGTGTTGAACATGCTGAATTCTGCTGAGGTTTTGATTACTGGAACGGCAATAGGGAGTATGAGGAGAAGAATTCCTGCAAAAACCAGGAAGCCATACAGTGCGACCCTCATTCCTCACCCTCCAGAATTTCGTGAATCAGTCTGAAATAGATTTCCCTTTCTTCATGATTGAGCTCCACTTCACCATACACAGCCTTCTCGTGAAGTTCTGTAATTGTGTTCAATTTTTCAGAGAAGGGTTCCTCCTTGAGTGTTTCAAGAAGCTCTCTTGGTGTCAGGCTCTTTTTGAGGCTGTATCTGCTGGTTAGGGTGATGAAGAGCAATTTGTATGCCTCTTCAACACTTTCTGGGATTTTTGGTTTTTTGACATCTGTGTCCTCCTTTATTTCCATCTCTTCCTTTATCAATTCTTCCACGAGAGTGGTTTCAGCGTCTTTCTTTCTCAACCTGACAAACATAACTGCTGAGACGGCTGCAATAAGCGTAACAATCAGCAGATAATAATATCCGGTTTCAGCCAACTTTAAAAACTCCCCATCTGTTGCAACTTCGATGGTTATCATGTTAGATTTCGCAGGTTTATATAATTCACTCCCGGGAAAGTAGGCATATACCACATATTTTCCGGGATATTTGAATTTTAAAGAGTAGTTGAACTCTTTTATCGATTCAATTGCCCGAACATCTGTAGAATTAACTGCTATATGGATTGGTATGGGGTGGTTTGCACCATACACTCTGCCGGTGAAATTTACAGTTCCGTTAATACCAGTTTGTGTCCTATCAGCCTGAATGTACAGTGAAATAGGGATTCTGGAGAAAAGTATGGAAATAGATTTGTCACTTCCTTCATACGTCTCATTTCCGGCATAAGAGGCAGATACGTTCAAAATACCTTCAAGTCTCTTTGTAACGTTAAAGCTGAAAAATCCATTGTTTGCTGTCAGTTCAAACTCGTTCCCATCTATTTTCACGGATATGTTTGCATGTACTGGGTTTCCGAGATAATCCAAGAGAACCCCCTTAACCCTGACTCTCTCATTGATAAATGCTCTGGGTTTTGATGAGAGGAGGATTGATGTTGGTATCCTGCCAACATGAATCTTTACTATATTTGATCTTACGCTTCTTCCATTTTTTATTCCCTCAGCATAAACTGTGTGTTCGCCAGTTTCGTTGAAGCCATGCTCCATTGTGCTGTTGATAAGCGGATACTTAATTTGATCGATGAACAGTGATTCCGGTGTGACATTTTTTGCGTAGACGTATATCTTTATTTTCTCATACAGGTGTGGATGAGTATTTGATACAACAACCACAAGCCCTTCATTTTCAAATCTGCTCAGCTGACTGCTGTAAAAGGATATTAAATTGTAGATGTCTTTCATCCTGGACTCAAGCCCGGATACATCGAAACTAAGTCTTGAAGTTCCGTTCCACAAAACAATTTGCTTAATCACTTTTACAGAGCTGTTTATCCCATCAGCTGCCAGTTTCATATTAATCAGAGATGTTCTTGCGATCAGGTATGCTGAATAGTTATTTTTATTTTTGTTGAGAAGCTTTAAGCTCTCAAGGAAGGAAGATTGAGATTGAGTCAGTTTTGAAACGTCGGTTGATAATAAGAGAAAGGGCTCCACAACTCTCGAAACATTGGTTTTTACCCCCTTTAAGGCATAGAATCTGCTCTCGTCTTGGATAAGTTTTATCCTGTTGTGAAATGAGATGGAGATGTTAACACCGCTTACATCCTCATCCAGAAATCTGTCCAGGCATCTGGCAGCATCTTTCAGGAGATCTGAAAAATAAGCATGGATACCCTCATCGCTCGGCTTTACCTTTGTGTAAATCTCCTGCCTCATTCCATAAGCGGGGGAAATGAGAAGTGTGAGCATGATCGCAGCAAGAATTTTCTGCATCGATTATGGCTAATCCAAATAATATTTAAAGCTTTGACGGTTTTACCAAAGCCTAATGAAACTGAAACACATTGCAGGAACATTGCTGATTGTGATTGGCTCAATACTCGTGTTTAAAGGTGCAGTGGATGGAAATCAGAGCTTGATAAATGCCGGAATAGGTGGAGTATTTTTAGGAGTTGTTGTTCTCACGTTTTCTACCTCCGACTACATAAAATATGATGCCTTCAAGGCCGTTGTTATGCCGTATGTTGAATCCAGTAGAGATCTCGTTGATGCGTTAGATTTAAAGAACAGTGCCGCATACATCCCACCATACAAAAATCTGCCTGAAGGAGGCGTTTTTATACCTCTCCATGAGGATTTTGATCTCGATTTAGCCAAGCTTGATAGAAATACGATGTTCATTACAGATGTTGGCCGGGAAAAAGAGATGGGTTTGCTTTTAAAGCCACTTGGAAAAGAGCTGATGAGAATGTATGAGAGCTATTCTGAAATGGATTTTGCAAACGCCGGATTGTATGCTGTTGAAAACGCATCTGCTGTTCTGAGATCTCTTGGCTTGGCAAAGTCTGTGACAGTTGAGGAGAGTGGAGCTAAAGTGAAGGTGTATGTTGACGGTGTGAGGACGAATGCCTGCTCCAAAACGTGCGAACAGACTGCCTGCCCTGTATGCAGCTCAATCCTGCTATCAATTGCAAAGAGCCTGCAGGAGCTAATAGTGGTGGAGGAGTTTAAATTTGAAGATGGGTTTGTCGAGATCTCTGCAAGGAGAATTGGAGGGATTGATAGATGGATGTAGATGATGCTATAATTCTGACATTAGCAATCTGGGTTTTTATTTGCTCTATCCTGGTAAAAACAGTTGATGTTTATGCAACCTTATTACTCATTGGTCTCTTAGTTGTTGCAGAGGTTGCCGGCAATTTCATAAAGCCTGAGACTAAGCAGAGATTAAAGCCAGCCATCTATTTCTTGCTCTTCGTTTTTCTTGGGATAGTGGTGAGAAAAGTTATGGAGGTGCTGAGATAGTACTATCTACCAGTTTTAATCAGTACTTTATCCGTATCCAAAGACTCAGGATTTTCTGGCCCTTCGTGACTCCTTCCTACTCGGATTTTTAGATTTGTATAGCATAACCTTCAAGTATCAAGATGAATAAATTTAATACATGTCAGTAACTCTGACTACGAGGGTTGATGGCTAACTTGCCAAACTCATCGATGAGATTGCCAAGCAGGAGGGTATGGATCGATCAACGGTCATGAGAAGGTTCTTGAGTAAGGCTGTGAGGGATTGGCTGATTGAAAGAAGCTTAAAAGAACGCATCGCTGAAAAGGGTTTCTGGGTGAGCGCAGAACTTGGTACCTTATTCTATAAAACCCCTGATAAGCTTGAGAAAAATGACTGAACCCCTCAGAATCGAAAGGTTCATCTAAAATTCAACGACCTACTGGAAATATGAAAATGAGAAGCTGGAAAAATGCATGGGATTTGCTTGCAATAATTTCTTTTTCAGTTTTGCTAATCCTGATAATCTATTTCTTCCCGGAAAGCACATTCAGAAAAGTTACAGGACTGCTATTCATCCTGTTTTTTCCCGGTTATTCTCTCATATCTTTCCTCTTTCCTGAGAAGAGAGATCTGGACGTAATTGAGAGAATTGCTTTATCCTTTGGATTGAGCATTGCAATAACTCCTCTCGTAGGTTTAGCCTTAAATTATACACCCTTCGGAATAAGATTAACCCCAATTCTGTTCAGTCTGGCGTCCTTTAATATTGTTTTTTCCTTGCTTGCAATACAAAGGAGGTTCAGAGCAAGAGACCCCTTCACCCCGAAGATCGAGGTGAAGAAGGGAATAGGATGGGAAGAAATGAGCAAGCTCGACAGAATCCTGACGGTTATTCTGGTGATTTCGATTATTGCCTCAATTGTTGCTCTTATTTATGTTATCGTCACCCCGAAGCAGGGTGAGAAGTTTACAGAATTTTACATCCTCGGCTCCAATGGCAAAGCTGCAGATTATCCGACGAAGCTCTGGGTTGGACAGAATGCTACCATAATAATCGGCATAGCGAACCATGAATACAGGACAGTTAACTATACCGTGGAGATCTGGCTGGTGAATGCAACTTACGAGAACAACAGAACCGTTATACGTCACATGTACTTCTTCGACAGGTTTAACGTCACTCTGAACCATACACCAGTAAATATAGAAGGGAACTGGACTCCGCAGTGGGAAATGCCATACACTTTCTCAATTGATAAATCCGGAAGGTATAAGATGTGGTTTCTGCTGTTCAAGGATTATGTTCCACCGTTGCCATCAAAGCCGAAAAAGATGAAAGATTACACTGGAACAGAAGCTGAAAAAAGGATTTTGGACGCTGTAGAGGGTAAAATTCAGAATCTGAATTTGAATGTTATCGTTAGAGGAATCTAACGATTTGTGACATCCTCCACAGGCTAAAGCCTGTGGCTTCCTAGAATTGAGAGAGCTTAGCCTGATGGATT
>JALUWC010000023.1 GCA_027019885.1 Geoglobus sp. | reverse complement strand
TAGCAGAGAGTTTCTCCTCCTCGCTTCCTGAATACAGCCTGTTCTTCACGAGCTCTATGTAATCGTCTGCAAACTCATACCATGTGAAGCTCCTTACTGTTTTCAGGGCTCTCGCAAAATCGTAGCCTGACATTGCATCATCCACCTCTCTGATAACCCTGTTGAGCCTTGAAAGTATCCACCTGTCAGCATCTCTCAAATGCCTTTCATGTGATTCATCAAAGACGTAATCTTTGAGGTGAAGCATCGCAAATCTCAGAATGCTCCAGAATTTCTGCTGGAATCTCGAGGCTGAAACTACCTCCTTCCAGCTGAATATCACATCTGTGCCCATAACACCGCCAATTGCAGCCCACTGCCTCATCGCATCCGCCCCATATTTCTCAACGACCTCTTCAGGAGTTATTATGTTGCCAAGGCTCTTGCTCATCTTTCTGCCATCCTCTCCAAGAACCATTCCGTTTATGACGATCTCATGCCATGGTATCTCATCAACAAGAGCCAAGCTCCTGAGAATTGTGTAGAATGCCCATGTCCTGATTATGTCATGACCCTGAGGTCTGAGATGGGTTGGATACTCTCTTAGCATATCAGGCCATCCTGTAATGGCAAGAGGGGTTATGCTTGAATCCATCCATGTGTCAAGGACATCATCCTCCCCTTCAAACTCCATGCTTCCACATCTCGGGCATGGTTCCTCTGGCATGTCCTTTGCTGGATCCACAGGTAACCACTCCTCTTTTGCAACAATAGCATTTCCACAATTTTTGCAGTACCAGACAGGAATGGGGGTTGCAAACACCCTCTGCCTGCTTATAACCCAGTCCCAGTCCATCCCGCCTATCCAGCTCTCAAGCCTGTGAAACATGTGTTCGGGAATCCATTTTATCTTTTTCGCATTTTCAAGTATTCTCTCTTTCTCTATCTTCACAAACCACTGCTTCTCTGCCACAATCTCAACAGGAGTTTTGCATCTCCAGCAAACTCCAACGTTGTGCTCCACCTCTTCCTGCCTCAGCAATTTACCCTCATTCTTCAGATCCTCAAGAATTCTCTCTCTTGCCTCCTTTATGCTCAACCCCTCATACTTTCCGGCCTTCTCATTCAGCTTCCCATCCCTTGAAAGAATGTCTCTCAGCCCAAGTTTATGCTTTTTCCACCACCTGACATCCTGCCTGTCTCCAAAGGTGCAGATCATCACCATTCCTGTGCCGTATTCAGGATCGACCTCCTCATCGGCAATTATCTTCACCTCATGCCCTGTTCCCGGAACTTTCACAATTTTTCCAACAGCATCCCTGTACCTCTCATCTTCCGGATGCACAGCTATCGCAACACACGCAGGAATCAACTCAGGCCTTGTTGTTGCTATGATCACGTCCCTATCGAATTCAACATAATTCAGGGTAGTTTTTCCTGATTTGTACTCAATCTCAGCCAGAGCTATTGTTGTCTCGCATCTCGGGCAGAAAATTACCGGATGCTCACCCCTGTAGATTAAACCTCTGTTAAACATTCTGACAAAGCTAACCTGGGTTTTTCTGTAGTACTCAGGATACATTGTTATGTACTCCTTGTCCCAGTCAATGCTGAATCCAAGCCTCCTCATTGTGTTTTTCATCTTCTCTATGTTTTCCTCTGTGAATTTAACGCACAGCTCCCTGAACTTCTCTCTCGGAACATCGCTCTTTTTTATCCCATAAATCTCCTCAACCTTCACCTCGGTTGGCAGACCATGGCAGTCCCATCCCTGAGGAAACATGACTTCATATCCCTTCATCCGCCTGTATCTTGCAATAAAATCAATGTAACACCAGTTTAAAGCGTTTCCAATGTGAAAAGTTCCTGTTGGATAGGGGGGAGGTGTGTCTATGATGAAGTGAGGCTTTTCAGATTCCCAGTCAAAGTAATACAGCTCATCCTTCCAAGCCTTCACCCATTTTTCCTCAACCCTGTGAGCGTTATACTCCTTCTCGATCTCCATTGGATCACCTCACATGGTTTGTCAGCCTGCCGATGTTTTCAATCTCAACCTCAACAGTGTCACCTTTTTTGAGCATACCAACACCCGATGGTGTGCCTGTTGTGATAACATCGCCCTCCTTTAGAGTCATTATTGACGAAATGTAGGAAACAAGCCTGTAAACATTGAAAATCAGATTGGATGTGTTTGAATGCTGAACAATTTTCCCGTTCAGATATGTTTTTATTTCAAGGTTCTCTGGATTTGCTGAGACTGAGACGTAAGGTCCTACTGGAGAGAATGTATCAAATGACTTTGAAATGCTCCAGTCCCATCCGGACTGCTGGAGGTCTCTGGCAGTAACATCATTGAAGCATGTATAGCCAAGAATGTACTCTTTTGCTTCGGTCTCATCAACATCCCTGCATCTCTCTCCAATAACGACTGCAAGTTCCCCCTCATAGTCCACTCTCCTGCTCATCTCAGGCAGAGCTATTGCATCTCCATCACCGATAATGGATGAAGGAGACTTCATAAAGAGAACTGGCTTCTCTGGAATCTCCATGCTGAGCTCTTTCGCATGATCTCTGTAATTCAATCCAACGCCGATTATCTTCTCCGGGACAACTGGAGGAAGGAACTTGATTTCATTTATGCTGAGCTTTTCACCATCGAGGGTGAGGACATCATTTTTAATCTCAAAATAGTCCTCAATGATTTCACCTCTCGTAACAAATCTGCCGTAGGCTATCATGGGCTTACTGAAAATCTCTCAAAATATATTGGTTTCTCTCGGAAAAGATCAAAATTTTTATTTCCTGATCTGCTTCTGCCAGCAATGATAACCTTCCTGTCAGGTGGGACTGGCACCCCAAAGCTGCTTGCTGGATTCAAGGAAATTCATGAGAGTTTTTCCGTTATCGTCAACACAGCCGAAGATGTCTGGGTTTCTGGAAACAAAATCTGCCCTGACATAGACTCTGTGATATACACCCTGGCTGGAATAATCGATGAGGAGAAGTGGTGGGGTGTGAGAGGAGACACATTCAAGACTCATTTCAGGTTGAAGTCTCTTGGAATCGATGAGGGCTTGATGATTGGAGATCTGGATAGAGCGACTCATATTTTCAGGAGTGAACTTTTGAGAAAGGGCTTATCTCTGACAGAGGCTACGCTCAGGCTTTGCAAGGCTTTCGAAATACGTCAAAAGGTAATACCGATGACAGATGATGAGGTCTCAACAAAAGTGATCACAAGTGAGGGTGAGATGCACTTTCAGGAGTTCTGGGTCATCAGGAAAGGAGAGCCCGAAGTAGTTGATGTCAGAATTGATGGCATAGGAAACGCAAAGCCTTCAGATGAGGCGATCAAAGCCATTGAAATGAGCGAAGCCGCCATTATCGGCCCAAGCAACCCTGTTACAAGCATAGGGCCAATAATAGGTATCCGGAGGATAAGAGAGCTGCTTACGGGGAAAAAAGTTATTGCCGTATCTCCCTTCATTGGAGACAGACCATTCAGCGGGCCTGCAGGAAAGTTCATGAGAGCTCTTGGGTTTTCTCCATCACCAGAGGGAGTTGCAGAATTTTACAGAGATATTATCGATATCCTTGTGGTTCACAACGGGGATGGGTTCGAAAGCGATTCATGCAGAGTTGTTGAAACAGACATAAAGATAAGGAACAAGAAAGACGCAGAAAGACTTTCAAA
This sequence comes from Geoglobus sp., assembly GCA_027019885.1. Classification (GTDB taxonomy): domain Archaea; phylum Halobacteriota; class Archaeoglobi; order Archaeoglobales; family Archaeoglobaceae; genus Geoglobus. The sequence goes on along the minus strand of JALUWC010000023.1, from coordinate 850 downwards.
AACTATTCTTGAACTTCTTTGAAGTACTTCTCGAGAATTTTCTTCTGACCTCTCCTCAGAATCTCGGAGAGAGTTGATGAAGCGATTCCAAAATGCTCAGCCATCTCCTCAAGTTTTATTCTCTTTGGATAGTCAAAATAGCCCTTTTCAAGTGCATATTTCAGTATTTCCTCCTCCCTGTATGTCATTCCCGTTTTTGATGGTCTGCCCTTGTAAAGCAGATCGAACTCAACGCCATACTCCTCAAGGTTACCCATGAGTGTTTTGAATGATTCATCATCGCAGATCACATCCCATACTATCTCCCCTTCATCAAAGTCAATCCTCTTCAAAATGCACCCTGACTGCACTATGGGCAGGGCAACAAGACACGTGTGCTCCCTCACAAGCACCTTGGCTTCATCTCTTGACACAAGGACTGTGTCGCACTTGTCAGGAAGTCTGTCAACGAGAGAGTCAACATCCTTTCCCTTAACCTGAAAGAGACCCTTTATTGTCTCTCCAACATCTGTTATCCCCTCTACCTTCGCCATGATGTCCTGCATTTCAAGCAAAAGTCCTATTGCGCAATTCTCTGGGAGCTTTGTCTTTATCTGGAGTTCTATCACATTCTCAGCTCTGCAATTCAATTTATAATGCTTTCCAAAAATTACCAAAATCCTTAAAAACCCTATAAGTCTCGGAATTCTTGCTTTCTGATGCCCGGGTGGTGTAGCCAGGCCTAACATGCGGGCCTGTCGAGCCCGCGCCTCGGGTTCAAATCCCGGCCCGGGCGTGGTATATCCTGTTACCGAGTGGTTTACAAAACTTAGAAACTTACAAAAATAAGTGGGACAAAATCTTAAATTAA
>JALUWC010000022.1 GCA_027019885.1 Geoglobus sp. | reverse complement strand
AGCCTCGGAACCTCTTCTCTCACGTCCCCCAAGACAGCCCTGACAGCTCTTTCAACTTTATTGAGTCTTATATTCTCTTCAAAATACCTCACAGCATCGGGATTGATTTCCACACCAATAACCTCTGATGGGCTTGAAAGTTTTGCAATAACAATTGCATAGGGCCCTACTCCAGCAAACATCACAAGCACCCTCTCCCCCTCTCTCACCTTTCTGGCGATTCTTTCTCTCTCTCCAGACAGCTTTGATGTGTAGTATGCCTTTCTCACATCAACCATGAACCTGCATCCATGCTCTCTCGCAACCGTCTCTGTTTCTGAGCCGTAAAGGGTCTCATAATCCGCAATCCTGAACTCACCTCTCACCTCTCCCGTTTTTCTAAGTATTGTTTTCACATGTTTGTGTTTCATCCTCACCCATTCAATAATGTCATCTTTGAGGTAGAGAAGGTGATCTGGCAGATCAATTATCATGATATCCCCAATTATCTCAAATCCCCTTCTCAGCTCACCTATGTCCCCTTCCCTTGCCTTATCCTTCAGATACTCCTTCAGATTCCCCACTCTCATTTATCCCAGCCTTTCTCTCAGGAGATATTTACTTTTCCAACGATGTTGATTCTGTCATCTCAAAACCAGCAAACTTTTTATCAACGGCAGACCGAATTTTCTCTGTATGGTCAAAATAGCAATATCCGGGAAGGGTGGAGTTGGAAAAACGACTCTCACAGCCGTTCTTGCTCATCTGTTTGCCAGGGATGGATACAATGTTACAGCCTTTGGGAGTTGGGTATGTTAAACCTCTTTCAGAGCTGAGAGATGTGATTGATGAACGGGTAAGAGGACCGATGGGCACATACAGGCTCAATCCGAAGGTTGATGACATATTTGAAGCATACTCGGCCAGAAATGAGGATGGTGTGAGGGTTCTTGTTCTCGGAACAATTGAAAAGGGAGGAGATGGATGTTTCTGTCCTGAGAATGCGTTTCTGAGGGCTATTCTGAGACATGCAATTTTCAGGGAGAAGGATGTTCTTCTGCTTGACATGGAGGCAGGAATAGAGCATCTGGGGAGAGGAACAGCCAAGGGAGTTGATCTGCTCATTGCTGTGGTGGAGCCGGGAATGAGAAGCTTTGAAACCCTCGAAAGAATTGAAAAGCTTGCCGGCGACATTGGGATAGAGAGAATAGGTGTGGTCGTCAACAAATACATTGAAAGCGACAGGGCTAAGGAGCTTGTAGAAAAGATAGATCACCCCCTTCTCGGTGTAATTCCTTACAGTCAGGATTTTGTCAAAGCTGATCTTGAAAGCGTCCCCCCTTACAGGGCTGTGAATCTTGACCCCTTTGTCAGGGTCAAAAACAATCTGCTTAAATTGGTGGGAGAGACATGAAGGTAGCTGTTGTTTTAAGAAAAAAATATGGCAGGAGGGCGGTTGAGCAGATATCTGAGAGATTTCAGGTTGTAACATTTCGCCTTCCTGATGAGCTTCCCGAGATAATGGATGAACCTGAAGAACTCGAGCTACCGGACAGGCTTTTTGATGCTGACATTATTCTGAGCTATGCACTGCATCCCGATGTTAACTACGAGATCATAAGAAGAGCAGAGGGCAGAAACGTTAAAGCAATAATACTCCCGGGAGGTGCAAAAAGTGGATCAAGAGCTCAGCTGAAAGAACTGGGTGAGAAGCATGGAGTCAGAGTCGTATGGGAGGATGTGTGCTGTGCAACCCCCTACATTCAGGACGAAGCAATTTCAGAATTCTTTGCCGAATTTGGACTGCCGGAATTTGATGTGATCGTTGAAGATGGAAAGATTAAGGATGTCAAAGTAAAGAGAGCTGCAATCTGCGGCTCAACATACTTTGTGGCAGAGAGCATAAAGGGCATGGATGCTGATGAGGCACCAACAAAAGCAGGCTATTTCACCCAGATATATCCATGCTTTGCATCAAGAGGTATAGACGGCAAGATTCATCAGGCAGCAAACATACACAAAAGGCAGATTGAAAAGGCAATTGAAAGGACTAAAGAAAGATATCAAGAATAATTGCAGCAAGAAGAACCGAACTGAGAGAAGCGTTTAAGTAAAAGAAGGAAATCTGGATGGACTTCTCTTCTTTCCAGAGCCAGACAATTGCATGTTCCGCAAGAAGAATTCCCCCAGTTAAAAACAATCCTGAAACTGCCAGAAATCCAGAAGGATAGACCACAAGGATCGCAGCAGATAGAAGTAAAAAGAAAATGGTATGATTCACTGCTGAAACGATCTTTGCCATTTTGATTCCAAATTTTGCGGGAATACTGTGTATTCCATATTTCACATCGAATTCATAGTCCTGAATCGCATAAATTATATCAAATCCAGCAACCCAGAAAACAACTGCAATGCCAATCAGAAAGGGCAGAAAATCCTTTCCGAAGATATCAAAGGAGTTTGTTATTGCAATCCATCCTCCCATCGGGGCATAGGCAAGATTGAGACCGAGAATGTAATGAGAGAGGACTGTATACCTCTTCAGATATGGATAAATGTAGGCTGTTATGGCCGGAATTGGTGAGAGAAGGAATGCAAGCTCGTTTATCAGGTATGCCGAGATAAAATAGATAACTAAAGAAAGGATTGTTATCGCGTAAGCCTCTTTCAGAGAAATCAGTCCTGCCGGGAGGTGCCTTTTTGCTGTTCTCGGGTTGAGGGCATCAATCTCCCGGTCTATAATCCTGTTCAGTGACATTGCAGCAGTTCTGAATCCTGCAAAAGCTGTTGCAATGAGAATGATTTTTTCAATTGAGACCATCCCTCCTTTGGCCATGAATGCTCCCAGGTAGGCAAATGGAAGGGCAAAGAGCGTGTGCTCAATTTTTATGAAATCCATTATCAGCCTAAGATTTTTAACCATTGATGGCAAGAGACTCTCTGGGTTTAAAAAGGTGATAGTGATGCTCGCTCATGAGAGAGTTGCTGTCAATGCCGTGCTTTCAATGCTCCTTGAAGTTTCAGCAAACCCAAAAGCAGGAAATGTTGACAGGGAGCATGATTTGGAGGATTTGAGATATGAGCATTTTCTGGCATCCTCAGCCTCATCCTTTCCTGTTTTTCTCAGAATTGCGAAAAATAAAATCGGGATAGGAGAAGGAATCTACACTCTTGTCAAAAACACATCTGAATTTCACGGAGCTGGAAATGTTCATTTCGGTGCATTTTTGCTCCTGTCTCCTCTTGTTTATGCTCGTGGAGATGTGAAAAAAGCGAGTAAAGCGGTGAAATCAACAACCCATCTGGATTCGATATTCGTCAAAAAAGCTTTTGAAATTATAAAGCCGAGGGTTATGGATGCCGAAAATCTTGATTTGAGGGATGAAATTGGTGATGTGATCGAGCAGAAAAAGCTCAATCTTTATCACTGGATGAAACTTGCTCCGGAAGAGAATTTCATTGCAAGAGAGTACGTTAATGAGTTTGATTTGTCTTCAAGAGGATCCGAGACCTTCCTTGAACTTCTCGATCTGGAGAAAGACATAAACAGAGCGATAGTCCATCTTTACATGAGATTCCTCTCTGAGCTTCCAGATCCACTTATTATTGCAAAAAAGGGGTATGACTTTGCTGAAAAGGTCAGAAAAATGGCTGCGGAAAGCATGAACTTTTACACCGAAACCGGAAACATTGCGGTTTTTGAGGAACTGGACAGAAGACTTATCTCAATGAAGGCAAATCCGGGAAGTATTGCGGATCTGATCGTATCATCTCTCTTTCTGGCTCTCTGCAGGGGGGTGGAGGTATGATGGAGAAATTCGGGCTCAGAGAGGGTATCAATGAGGTCATAGGTATAACAACAGGGGAATGGATTAACACAGCCCCACTCGGAATAATTGTGAAAGATGGGATAAAGGTCAGGCTTTACAGCAATCACACAAGAGAGCTTCTCGAAAAAAGCGGTGAGCTTTTTGTCAATGTCATCCATGATCCTGTGGTCTTTGTCATTTCCGCATTCACCGATCTTGATGAGAGCTGGTTTGAAAGGCTAAACCCGCCTGTGATAAGGAATGCCCTGAGCTGGATGATGTTTGAGGCAAAAATTGAGGGCAGCTTTGCCCATCTGAGATTTCAAAATGGTGAGGTTCTAAGGAAGGACATCGGGGCTGTGAACAGAGGATTCAATGCGGTTATCGAGGCAACAGTTCATGGAACAAGATACGTCATGAACAGGAGCCCGCAGCTTAAAGAGAGGATACTTTACTATGGCAGAATAGTCGAGAGGTGTGGAGGAAAAAGAGAAAAAGATGCTTTTGATCTGCTTTTGGATTTTACAGGAATTGTTTAATTTTCCCTCATGCCAGATTTTTGACAGTTAATGCTGTTTCGCCAAATGATCCATGGAATCTTAGAGTCGCATGAAAATGGTGAGTAACAATTAAAGCATCAATCAATGTTTCTAAAATGAGAGTGGTAAAAACCTCTTTTGAGGGACGTGATAAGAGGAATCGTTTTGCGTTTGTGAGACAATTTTTCTGATTTCCCACTATTTTAAAGAG
>JALUWC010000021.1 GCA_027019885.1 Geoglobus sp. | reverse complement strand
AAGAATTCTGGTGTTTCTTATGCACCCATCTACGATTTCTTTCATCCCGTCATAACCGAGGTGTTTCAGAACGGCATAGGTTGATGCGACTCCCGTCCCGGGACGTGTGCCGGTTAGGGTGTACTGATACTTTGAGGTTAGATAGGGTGTTTCGACTTCAAGAGCCCTCAGAAACCTCTCATCTCTGAAAAGTATCCCTCCAGCAGGTATTGTTGCCATCCCCATCTTGTGGGGATCGACTGTTATCGAGCTCACGCTCTCGATCTGAAAGTCAAACGGAAAGCTTTTGTCAATGAACGGCAGAACCAATCCGCCAAAAGCAGCATCGACATGCAGGAAGACATCTCTTTCCTTTGCCATCCTCCCAAGTTCCTTTATGTCATCAACCTGTCCAAGCTCTGTCGTGCCGGCAATTCCAACCAATGCAACGGTGCTATCGTCAACAAGCCTTTCCACATCTGAAACACTGACAGTGTAGTCATCATTCAGTTTAGCTCTTCTTATCTCCACCCCCAGAATGTCTCCTATCTTTTCAAATGAGAAGTGAGCCGATTTTGGAATGACTATGTTGGGTTTTACCACTCTCTTAAGATTTCTTGCAGCCCTTATTCCCTGAATGTTTGCCTCGGTTCCTCCTGAACATATGTAGCCCGATGCATCTCTGTTGTGCAGGAATTCTCCAATCATCTCAATCGTCTTTTTTTCAAGCTCAACGGTGCCAACAAATATCCCCGGATCTCCAAGATTCGTTTCAATAAAAATCTCGTGAGCTTTGGCAGCGATAGGATGGGGAACGGTGCACATCGAGCTGAGAACTCTATAATAGGGTATGTCCCTTTCCCTGTAGCTCATAAGCTCGTTGATTATGTCCATATGAGGCAGTTGATCAATCTATTTAAATAGCTATTCTACCTTCACTAATTGTGAATGTTGCAGTTCTTGCCGGAGGGATGGGCAGGAGATTTGGTGGGGCTGAGAAGTCACAGATCAGGGTTTGCGGGGTTAAGATAATAGACATGCTGATGAACCGCTTTTCACGGTTCAATACGGTAATTGTTTGCAGAGATGAAATTCAGAAGGGGCTTTTTTCCGGATATGGGTGTATTGTGGATGAGTTTAAAGGCTACGGGCCTCTTGCCGGCATACATGCCGCTCTCAAACATTTTGATGATTTCGTGGTAGTTGTTGCGACAGACATGCCTTTCGTCAGGGCCGGAGTTTTGAAGGAGCTTTACATGCAAGCCATAAAGAATGATGCAGATGTCATGATGCCTTACTGGAGGCACGGAAAATTTGAACCGCTGCTCTCAGTTTATTCTCCAGAAATAACTGACATTATCGAGAGAAGTCTTGTATCAGGAGAAAAAAAGATTCTGATTCCTGTTTTTAAGGCTGAAAACGTGGTTCTGTGTGATGTTGAATGCCTGAGAAAATTTGATAAGGAGCTTATATCTTTCTTCAACATAAATACCCCGGAAGACCTTAAGAGAGCTGAGGAGATATGCTTGTCGACAGGTTTGACAGGAGAATAACAAATCTCAGGATATCGGTCACATCAAGATGCAATCTTAACTGCTTTTACTGCCATAGAGAAGGGTATGATGCATCGAATGAGCTAACCCCAGATGAGATTGCTGAGATTGCAAAAGCATTCAGGGAGCTTGGGGTTGAGAAGCTGAAAATTACCGGAGGAGAGCCTCTTGTAAGGCAGGATATTGTTGAGATAGTTGAAAAACTTCCAGAATTCAAGGAGATATCCATGACAACCAACGGAATCAGGCTTTCTGAGATTGCACACGATCTTAAAAAGGCTGGCCTGGACAGAGTGAATGTAAGCCTTGACACTCTTGATGGGAGAAAATACTCCTATGCAACAAGGGGAGGGAGAATTGAGAGGGTCATATCAGGAATTGAAGCTGCTGTTGATGCAGAACTGACACCAATAAAGCTCAACATGGTTCTGATTGATGGATTTAACTTGGATGAGATTGACAGGATGGTTGAATTTGCCAAACAGTTCGAAGGAAATGTTATAGTGCAGTTCATAGAGCTTGTGAACCTTAATTACAATGGAGAAGGACACTTTGACGTCTACACCCTTGTACATAAATTTGAAAAAGGAGCTAAGGAGGTGAGGATTAGGGGGATGCAGAAGAGAAAGCAATTCATCTTTGATAAATACGCTGTGGAATTTGTCAAGCCTGTTGACAATTCTGAGTTCTGCATGGCCTGTAACAGGATAAGGGTTACGGCAGATGGCAAGGTAAAGCCATGTCTGATGAGAAATGACAATCTTGTTGACATCAGGGGATTGAAGGGGGAAAATTTAAAAAGGGCTATAATGAAAGCTCTAAATCTGAGAGAGCCTTATTACAGGGGGTGAGTGGATGGTGAAGATGAGGATAGATGGGAAGGATATTCCGATGAACAGATATGTTGAAGATGTTTTTTTGAAAATCTTTCTTGCTCTGATCTCCACTCTTAAAGGAATTCCTGAAGACTGGAAGAAAGCTGAGATTGTGATTGAGAGAGATCAGGAATGAGATCGGATCTTTCAGGGATTCCTGAATACGTTCCGGGAAAGAGTGAGGAGGAGATAAAAAAGACATACGGACTTGACAGGGTTGTAAAGCTTGCATCAAATGAGAATCCTTACGGATGCTCGCCGAAGGCTCTTGAGGCTCTGAATAGATTCAAAAAGCTCAGTGCCTATCCTCCCAAGGATTCAGAGGAGCTCAGAGAGAGGATTGCTGATTACGTTGGATTTGATGCAGACATGATCTTTATCTCAGCTGGGCTGGATGGAGTGCTTGAATGTGCCTTCAAACTGCTTGTTGAACCCGGAGATGAGGTTTGCTTTGCCCTGCCGACATTTCCCTACTACTCGATTCTTTCCAAAATTTACAGAGCAAGGGAGGTTAAGGTAAAAAGGAACGAGAATTTCAAGATGGCAGGGTATTCAGATAAAGCAAAGCTCACAATTGTATGCTCCCCCAATAACCCAACAGGAAATGTAGAGGATTACAATTTCATCAGAGAAATTGTGGAAAGTGTGGATGGTTATGTCTTTATTGACGAGGCTTACGCCGAATTCACAGAAAAAAATCTGACAAAACTTGCTGAAAATGAAAACGTGATTGTGGGAAGGACGTTTTCAAAGGCATTTGGTCTGGCAAATCTGAGGCTTGGGTATGCAATAATGCATCCATCATTGAGGAAAGCCTTCATGAAGGTCAATTCACCTTTTCCTGTTTCATCCTTGGCTGTGGAGGCTGGCATTGCTGCCCTTGAGGATGTTGAATGGATGAGAAAGGTGGTTGATGCAATGAAAAGAGATAGAGAATGGCTTTTTGGTAGATTGAGGAAGCTGGTGAGACCACACAGATCTGAGGCAAACTTCCTTTATGTTGAAACGGAAATGGATGGTAAAAGCATCGTTCAGGGGCTTGAAGAGAGAGGTGTTATTGTGAGGAGTCTTCATGGATTTGAAGAGGCAAAAAGCAATGCATTCAGGGTTACTGTTGGGAAAAGAGAGGAAAATGAGATATTCCTCGATGCTCTTGAGGATCTCTTATGTTCGCAATAACAGGAACACCGGGTGTTGGAAAAACCACGGTTGCAAAAGTTCTTGAAAGCAGGGGATACAGGGTTGCACATTTCAATGAAATTGCGAGACATTACGGATGCGTTGATGAAGGCAATGACACAGTTGAGATTGACCTTGATCTGCTTGCAGAGCTTTTCAACCCTGATGAGTTCAATTTCGATTTTGTTGAGGGTCACATGAGCCATTACATAGCTGATAGATGTGCTGTGCTCAGATGCAGGCCTGATGTGCTTGAGAGGAGAATGAGAGAAAGAGGATGGGATGAGAAGAAGATTTTGGAAAACCTTGAGGCTGAGATAATTGATTATGTGCTTGTTGAGGCAATGGAGATATGTGATGAGGTTAATGAGACAGATACAACGTTTATGAGTCCGGAAGAGGTTTCAGATACTGTTGAACATATATTTAAGGGGGAATTGAACCAACCACCGGGAAAGATTGACTGGATACGGGAACTGGGTGAAGAGATTGAGAGGTACCTTAAACTTTAGCGGTTGTGGTTTGTAAGCCATTTTTACTCATCCAAAAGCTTTATATTTCCAGAGATATTGAGCAGCTTTCACATGGTGCGGGGGTTTTCGGATGAGAAAGCCCCTTAGAATGGGAGGGCGAGCCCTTAACAAGCTCTCCGGGTTTGTAATACACAAACCATTCAACGACAAAGCTTATAAATCACAGAATCACAATATGATATTACCAAGGCCGCGAGCCGGCAAAGGCCCTGAAAGGGCGCAAGCCCGAGATGATGGGCATCATTCCTCCTCGCGGTATAGCTAAGGAGGACGTGTTCCAAGAGAACACGTCTGAGATGGGCTTGTCAGCAAGGTAAATCCAGCGGGAGAAGGGACGTATTCACCCTTCCCCCCGCCAATTCTGGTTGATCCTGCCAGAGGCCGCTGCTATCCGGCTGGGACTAAGCCATGCGAGTCAAGGGGCTTGTGTCTCTTCGGGGATGCAAGCACCGGCGGACGGCT
>JALUWC010000020.1 GCA_027019885.1 Geoglobus sp. | reverse complement strand
GATTATATATCTCCATGCATGCTTTAGTAAAGCTATCCCAGCCATTTCCAGTAATAACTGCAATCATCCATAGAAAAGTTACTCCATAAATCGCTCCTAAAATGAATGCCACTATGCCAGCAGCCGAAAGCAGACTTGCCTCACTAGAAACATAAGCAAAGAGTAATCCAAAGCCCAATGCCATGACTGCAAGCAAAATTGCTGCTAATCCTGTATATTTATCTAATTTTGCCTGGTATATATCATGAAGAGTGGCAAAAAATGCTAAAATTTCCAACTTAATATATCCAACTAACACTGCTGCCGCTTCAACTATAGATTCTATACAATCCAATAAAAGTGCACCATATCCTCCAGCTAATCCACCTGAAATCATGTACGCCCCTGCACCGGTCTCTGGATCTAATACGATGTAGCCTACTCCAGTCCAGTTGTAAAACTCAACATTTCTCTCAGGGATTACTATTATTCTTCCAGCATTGACAGCATTGCGAATCGAATCTTTAACTGACTCAGATACCTGTAATTTTGGCAGTATTTTATCTACATTATCCGAGTTTATTGTATAAATTGGAATCCCCTGAGTATTAGCAACTTGCAATATTTTCACTGTTGACACAGCAGGAATATCAAATAGTTGTTCAAGAATAGCATGCTCTGCCATCGAACCAATATATCCAGAGGCTATAATAAATTCTTTAGTTCTATCGCGACCTTTTTTAGCAGGAAAAGCTGAATAAATATTCCTGTCAACGTCTATTCCTAAACCTCCAATATCTATAGTATAAGGACTCCAGAACAAATAAGAAATTTTTAGGTCTAAAGCAACTATTGATTCAGAAGGATGTCTAAACAAACCACATCATTTACTTTACCGATAATTTCATTAAAGATGTCTATTTCATAAAAGTAAGCTATTGCAGTTGTATATAACACCTCGCCAATTATTCTATCATCAGTGTAATTTTGTTTTGGAAGTATTTGTCCCCACGTAGCTAAATTTGCGTAATGTTCTCGAACGAGCCGCTCTGAGATTTTACCCAAATCTAACCCCACAGCATAATACGCTCCCACAGTTACATCGTTGCTGACTCGGTCAACCCCTCCTCCAGGGCTTATAAACTCCATCACAAACTGCTGTGTCTCGCCAAGTGTTACCGGGTTTCCAATGGCTACCGCTTCACCTTCCACTCTCAACACCGGCTTCATTTCTACTAAATACGCAGGCACATTCGTTATTCCTCCATACTCCTCTATAATTGCAGCGTCGTCCTGTGTTGCTGGTATGTAGCTAAGAGTAATCCTCTTGCCCGCTAATTCAGGCATACTAATTGTCACCGAGAAATCAGGCGAAGAGGCGGGAATACTGCCTAATAATGATGAAGACACCTGATAAATCTCAAACTTAATCTTATGCCTTAGCTCATCCGGCACCTCTGAAAACTCTGCCTTCTTCTCTACAACCCTGTAAGGTAGCGAATTCGGAAGCACTCCAAGCTTCTCCGGGATTATCTCGCAGTAGTCAGTACTCATAACATGCCCTCTGTCCAAGACTCAACTTTACTTTGAAATTCTGGGGATTGAATAGAATACTGATCTATTTTGTTACCTCGCCATTCATATCCAAAAAATATAAAACCAGCGAGATAGGATTCTGAATATGGAAACATTCCGCTTTTTGCATACCTATACTTCCCAGGCTCCCATGCAAATCGTTTTGCATGTACGTAATTATCTTCAACCTTTATATCAAACCCCTTATATTCATACATTAAATCAGCATACTTATTCGCGCATTTTTCATCTTTGCACTGTAATACCACGTAATATACCAATGTGATCCCAGTCCTTAGATTTCCACTATTTAGTTTTCTTGGATCTGAAGTAACAGTTCTAACTAAATTCAGATATTCAATGATATTAAATTTATAAAGTTCTCCACTACCCAAATACGAAATATTTGTATTTTGCTTCTTTATATGTTCCAATGCTAAAGTGCCCCAATACTTTTTTGGTATCTTTTTAATCAAATGTTCGAACTCGTCATATGCTGTCTTTTCCTTTCTTCCAAAAATTATGTCAAGTGATTTCTTCAATAGCTCCATATTTGAGGAGTGAATAACATATTTATCAATCCAAGCAAAGTAAATTATTCCATAAGTTGAACCTCGTCTAATTTCAATCTGATATATATCTACACCACTATAGTTATCAATTTTTTTCACATATCGATCGAATTCTGGAGAGATAAATTCGGGTTTTTTCACACTTTTCTTATGCTTTAGAACATATAAATCATCTGAACCATCATCACTGCTATAAAAACCCATGCACAACGCTTCTAAATCTTTTGTTGTCCAACTCATGAAACGGTATAGTAATTCCTCACCTTTTATGTTTTTATGACTTAAATAATCTTCTCTTGCCATATCAACAAACTGATAAACTGCTGCCTGCAATTCATTATCACTGATATAATTTACCTTATCAGCACCTGCTGGTAGTAGCTTTAATAATTCTATATTCTTAGCATTTTCAGCTCTTTTGTACTCCACATATACGGCATCAATGCTAATTATCAATATTCCAAAAGCAAAAAATGATATGAACAAAGTCTTCCCCAGTTTTCCCAGAAAGAACATTTTTATACTCCTTTACCCTTATATCCTTTTAATAGACCTCTAAGGAAGAAAGTTATCTCCATGGCTGCTCGGTAGAAGGCTGCCCTGACCAGAAGTCCTATGAAGCCTAACTGGAAGGATTTGGCTCCTTCCAAGAACATCTGCGCAATACCTGCAACCATCATGAAATAGCTAAACTCCAATGATCCTATTTTGCCTTCTCCGTATAGTTGTTCTAATTTTTCAATTACCCACACTAAAATGTTATACAATCGCTCAATATGTCTGTTTAGTCCATCTTCTACGATTTTCTGCATTACTATGTCCAGAACCACCCCTAAGATATAAACTTCGGGCACGTTCGGGTCAAAGTTTTTAGAGGCTAATGTGTATAGAGTGTCCAAGAAGAGCTTCTCTCCTCTCATTTTGTCCTTTTCTGCAGTACTTCCTCCAGCCAGCCCACCGCTTATCATGTAAGCTCCTGCTCCGGTTTTAGGATCTACAACAATCCAGCCCACTCCACTCCAGTTGTAGTACTGCACTTCTCTCTCAGGCACAGTTACCTCCTTACCCTGAGCCACTGCACTCTTTATCGCATCCTTGACCTCTTGAGAAATCTGGAGCCTTGGAAGGATCTGGTCTATGTTTTGCTGATTTATCTCATAGACCGGAATGCCCTGCTCGTTGGCAATGCTTATGAGCTTGACCGCAGAGACAGAGCTAATGTCGAAGCTCTGCTCTAAGATGTAGTGTTCCATAGCCGAGCCTATTGTGCCCGAGGAGCGAAGGAAGGATATGACTCTGCTCTTTTCACCATGAGCGGAGAAGACAGAGTAAACATCCCTGTCAACGTCTATGGTGTAGCCCGAGATGTCAACCAGATATGGCGACCAGAAGAGGTAGCCCACAGAGAGAGCAGTGGAAACCATCGCCTCGGAAGGCTGCCTGAAGTAAGCCACACCAAGGTGGCTCGCAAGAAGCCTGTTGAAGGCGTCAAGCTCCAAGAAGTAGGCGGAAGCAACAGCATAGAGGTGCTCTCCTATGATTGAATCCACAGAAACGTTGCTCTTCCCTATGAGGTATCTCACCGTCTTCAGCTTGGCTATGGTCTCTTCCACAAGCCTCTCAGGAACCTTGCCAAGGTCTAAAGCAACCCCGTAGTACGCTCCCACAGTTACATCATTTACAACTCTATCCCTCTCTCCTCCCGGGCTAATAAACTCCATAACGAACTGCTGATTCTCACCCAAAGTTACAGGTGCCCCTGTAGCAACAGCCTCTCCTTCCACTCTTAAAACAGGTTTCATCTCTACCAGGTAAGCAGGTACGTTGGTTATGCCGCCATACTCCTCTATAATTGCAGCGTCGTCCTGAGTAGCCGGTATATAAGAGAGGGTTATCCTCTTACCAGCAAGCTCAGGCATGCTGATAGTTACTGAGAAATCAGGTGAGGAAGCAGGCAGGCTTCCCAATAATGAGGATGATACTTGGTAAACCTCAAACTTAATCTTATGCCTTAGCTCATCTGGTACTTCCGAGAATTCTGCCTTCTTCTCTACAACCCTGTAGGGCAGCGAATTCGGAAGGACTCCAAGCTTCTCCGGGATTATCTCACGATAACCCAGAAGCTCGTTTATTGTTAGATTGGTCAGATTCCTCTCAGCTAAGTAGTCGTAGGTGCTGTTGGTGAGGTTCTCCATGTACTGCCTTATGAAGCTCTGGTTCACCGAGGTTACGTAGTAGCCTGACTCGTTGATGATGCTCTGGTTCATTATTGTATCAATGAACTCCGTGGCATTTAAGCTAATCGCATGGCTCAGGTTCACCTTTGCAGGATAATAGAGATACCACTTGAAGCTCGGGTCTAAGGGAACCCACCGGTAGCCCCCCTCGCCTCTTATTTTACCCCTGTAGTTGCCGTAGGGGAGGTAAGCTTCAACCCACACGTGCTCAATTATCAGC
>JALUWC010000019.1 GCA_027019885.1 Geoglobus sp. | reverse complement strand
ATAATCCAGATACCTCAGAGGGCACTTCTTCAACTCTAACCAAAGCAGAAGATTTGAGATGAGTAACAGGATGCGAAAGTTCGATGATTTCTCTTATTCTGGGATGATCAACTCCCAATATTGTTGAACTATCTGATGTCCTATTAGATGTGAAAACAACATTCTCCATTAATGTCCCATCTGGCCATAAGATGTTCCAACCTAAAATACCCTTTGAAACCTTGCCACCATGATGTTTAACATAAGACAATACGGTTTTCTCAAGTATTTCTTCAAATTTTCTAATCTTTATGATTTTCTCTCTTTCTTCTTCGGGATTGAGGTTTAGAGATATCAATTTCGTTATGTCCATTCTCTCTCTTGCCATAGATTCAAGTTCTTTCATAAAGTCTTCGAGGAGTTTTGGAGTTTTATCTGGATAGGCAACAGCCTCAGAATATATCTTGCTAAATATTTTCTCACCTGTCTCCGAATCCAGAACATCTGAAATTTTGTCTACGCCAAAATCTTCGAGTATGGTTTTCAACTTTTCTTCAAGTAGCTGCTGTACCCTATCCTCAACTGAGCCTTCAAGCACGAAGTTATACGCTTTTACTGTATTAGTTTGACCTATACGGTCAACTCTTCCTATTCTCTGCTCTAACCTCATAGGATTCCATGGAAGGTCGTAATTTATGACAACATGGCAGAACTGAAGGTTTAGACCCTCTCCGCCAGCTTCAGTAGAGACCAGCACGTCTGCTTTTTCTCTGAAAAATCTCTGTGCTTCAATTCTTTCTTCAAGGGTGTTGTGACCGTTTATTGTTGCAACAGTAAAACCTCTCGAAGTGAGAAATTCCTTCAACATTTCCTGTGTTGCTATAAATTCAGTGAAAACTATCACTTTAAGAGATGGGTCTCCTTCTTCTCTCCTAACCTTATAGATTATCTTTTCAAGTTCCTCAGCTCTGGCATCTGGACCACTGTTTTCGCATCTTTTTGCCAGATCAATGAGTTCCAGAAGTTTTTTGCGTTCATTCAAAAATAGCTCTTTTGGCGGGGCATCCTCAAGTGCCTCTTCTACCTCATCCTCTTCAAGTGGTTGAGTGTGTGTATCCTCCCTATCAGATAGAATTGAAAGGCGCCTCTCCAGAGTTTTTATGAGTGCTCTGGTACTTGAAGCAAGAATTTTTTGAAGAATTATCAGGTAAAGTTTCCCACGGGTTTCTCCGGCTCTATATCCTGAAATAACATACTCATTAACAGCCTCGTACAGCTCTTTCTGGAGTCTGTGTGATGGGTTTTTCTCATCAAGGCGTAACCTTACAAGGTATGTGAGGCGATCTTTGAAAAGGGGTTTGCCATCGCTATCCACAGCTTTTCTTTTTTCTGTTCTTATCACATAAGGTGCTATATTTTCAAGGGTTAAGGCTCCCTCATTGGGGAATTGCTCTTCATCCAGTAAACGCATCAGTCTGAGGAAGCCATCTCTCTTTCCCTGATGAGGGGTAGCTGTAAGCAACAGCACAAATGGAGCTGCTTTACAGAGTTCACGTGCAAGCTTGTTTCTTGCAACTCCTTCGGTTGCCCCAGCAACTTTGTGTGCTTCATCTATTATCACCAGATCCCATCCCGCAGAAATCAGGTTTTCAAACCTGTGTCTGTTGTATTCTTCGATTTTTTCTTTAGTCCAGCCTCTGCCAGACCTTGGTTTGACGGTATCATAAGAGCAGACTGCCTGAGGAAACATCTTCCAGATATTTGCATCTTTGAAAATATTCTGGGTTGCTGATAGTTCTTCAGTTAATATGGGTCTGAAGTCCTCGTTGAAGTGTATTTTCATTTCGGCAACCCACTGCATTATAAGGCTTTTTGGACATAGAACAAGAACTCTCTCGACAAGTCCTCTCAGCTTTAGCTCTTTGAAAATGAGACCAGCCTCTATTGTTTTTCCAAGTCCTACCTCATCAGCTATTAAATATCTGGGCTTTCCTTCAAAAATAACCCTTGAGAGACAGGCTATTTGATGCGGTAGAGGGATTACAGTTGTGCCTGTTTGTGAAAGCAAAACACCCTCATTGAGCATTGCGTGAAGCCTTCCGAGGCCCGTGAGAAACTGGATAAGCTCATAAGTTGGTGAAAGTTGCTTTTCGGTTAAGTCTGACACAGGTACTCTTTCCACCCGCTGGATGGAGGGAACAAATACCACAGCATAATCCCTGCCGAACAGTGATATTTTTTCAATCAGGAGGACATTTTCAGAATATTTGGTGGAGTAGAACCACTCCTTCATATCAATCAACCAGCTTCATCTGTTCTTGTTTTTCATCCACCAGCGATAATGCGTTGTCGTAGAACATCAGAAGAGCTGGGTCCTCCTGCAGAACTCTTTCCGGAAGTCTTTCTGCAACTTTGACTATAGTCTCGTAGTCTCTGTTCTTCCACGCCTCTTCAAAACCAACTCTGATTGCTTCGGTTCTGAAGTACTTCAGTCTGCCCTTTGTAGTGATATATTCGCCGAATTCTTTAAGAAGCCTCTTTCTCCTTATTTTCTCAAGGTCCACTTCGTTGTTGGGATCCGGAATGTACCATCTACCCTCTTCATCCTGAAGGAAGTTCTCTTCAAGGAGTACTTTGAGTTCTGGCATTTTCTCATGTCTGTCCTGATGGAGGTTTTTGACAAACTCAGGGTATAACTCCGAATACTCCTTTGGTCCGTCTTTCAGAAAGTTCCTCAGCCAGACTATTGCCGTCTTCTCATCCTTTATTGAAAGTATTAGCTGGACAACGCCTTCACTTTTGATTCTCAATGCATCATACTTTACAACCTGATGTGGCAGGAAATACATTCCATCTCTCTCAGGGAACCTTTCATCAAGCCCTCTGTAAAATTCTGCCGCAGAGATGGGCACCCTGAAACCGTGCTGGATGTAGTAAGCAACCATTCTGTCGTAGAGGAGATACTTCTGCCTCTCAGCTATGACTTCTATCTTCCCGTCTTTTATGGCTGGCATTGGAAGTTTTTCTAAGTGCTGTTCAATGAACTCCCAGACTCCTTTCTCTGTGTCGGCATGTTCTGCGAAGGCTTTTTCGAATTTAGCACTTGGCTTGTAGGCTGAAATGATTAGATCCTTTTTGACCGCTGAGGTTACATTCACTTGGTTAAATGTGCCCTGTTTCTTATCAAGAATTCTGACATCTGCAATTACAAATCCAGCTCTCTGCAATGCTTCCTGTATGGCATTCCAGACGCTGTTTTGAGAGTTGTGGAATTCTACAGTCATCCACCTACCCGGTTTTAAAACACGGTAGAATTCTTTGAAACATGCCTCCATCAAGCGCTGATACTCTAACAGCCCTTTCCCTTGTGTGGAGTTGATTACTGCTTCTGGCTTGTTGTTTGTAAATACTCTAAGCCACGCTTCCCAGATGAAATTGAGTTCGGAATACATCAGGTTTCCGCCGAAGGGTGGGTCAGTGAAGATGTAATCCACACATTCAGCGGGCATATGTTTACAATTTGTCGAGGAGTGAGTAGTTGTACATGCGAGAAGAGACATGTTAGCCATTTTGTGTATATTGCGAATTTCCAAGAAAGCTTTTAAGATATCAGTATATTTATTTTGGCTTAAAAAAATAACATTTCTTTCGAAGATTAATGATGGTATGTATAGAGTGCCACTCAATCCACCAGTACCACCAAATCTAAATCGATTCATCTTTGTTGACCTATCTAATGTAGATGTAAATGCTAAAATTAACCCGTTTCTAATTCTAGTATCTTTTACTTTCAGAAGTCTGGAATAAATCGCAGCCAGCACCCACAAATTCCTCTTCGTGTAAAAATGATGCACATGGGTAATTCCTATTCTGATTGGCTCTCCAGTTTTATCACCTTTAGGTATTGGATCTGTAGGATACCAGTAAGGAATATTCATCTCATCAATCTTCTTCAAAAGCTCAAAGTCATACTCATCCGGAACTTTCTCGTATCTCTTTTTCTTTCCATTTTCTTCAACGGTGTAGTTAATCAGAACGGGAACCTGCTTTGCCTGCTTAATCGTTTTACCAATATCTTTGTCATACTTTGTAACCCATGCCCTCTCAACATCCTTCTTTTTAAGCCCGGTATTGCAGTGCGGACAGTTAAATTCACTGAGAACCTTCCCTGCCTCTTTGTCAACAGCCACATCCCAGAAAACAAATTCCTTCTGACATGATGGGCAAACGAAAACATCACTCCAGACAACGTAATTTATTTTCCCCATAACCGGCTTTTCCGTGCCATCAATCTCTCTCTTAATCTGAACCTTGCCATTGACAACATGCCTTGTCTCATACATCCATCCACATTCCTTCTCCACTTCCTCAAGAATTCTCTTAGCCTCTCTTTCGAACTCCTTCACATCCACTGGTGTGTTGTAGTTGTAGGCAATGAAGGTAGCAGCAGGGGAAAGGTCGTTGAGTATTGCATATCTAACTCCAAGCTTTGAAATCTTCTCGCCCTTTTCATTGTAAATATTGCCCTCTTCATCCACCCTATAGCCCAGCGATTCAACAGTCTCTCTGTCACCACACATCTGTGCAGCAACTCCTGTCATGCCAGTCCCAC
>JALUWC010000018.1 GCA_027019885.1 Geoglobus sp. | reverse complement strand
TGCCCGTGCTGTATTCCAAATTGCTAAATGGAAGCTGAAGCTCAGAGGCTGTGGAGGAGCAAAGCGGGCGGGATAAAAAGTATTCTCAGTTGAAAACTATTATATAATGTTTCAATTTTCATCTCTCGTGGAGAAAGAAATTGCAAAATACAGCTATGTCATGGTTGCCGCTTTGGTAATTGCTACAAAACACGTTCTCGTGGGGTGGAACGAGACGGATGGCATCATCACAGATAGAGGTAGCATCTATTGAATCCGGAATACCACAAACAGGACGGGTTTGGTACTTCCTAACCCTGAAATACCCAATCAGTATTGCGAGAAATCATCTAAAACCATGCACATTAAATCCCCCATCTACATCATCCTACCCAAATGCTCATTTAAAAATACATAAGCCCTGCGAAAAACAAATGTTTTAACATTTATTGCAGAAATATGAAGAGATGAAAGACTCAAAATGGCTTGAAAGGTTTATCCGTGCCAATGGGATAAATGCAAGGCTGATAAAAACCGGGAAAGCCTCAACGGTAAACGAGGCTGCAAGGGAATTGAAGTGCAGAAAAGATCAGATCATAAAGTCCATCGTTCTCATCTCTGAAAAGGGAGATGCTGTTGTAGCGATAGTTGATGGAATATCAAGGGTGGATACTGAAAAGATCGGGAAAATCATCAAGGAAAAGGTAAGGATTGCAGAAAGAGATGAAGTTGAGAGGTTAGCTGGCTTTCCAGCAGGAGGTGTTCCGCCTGTTGGTCATGGATGCCAGACGCTGATTGACTCAGGAGTGTTCAGAAACAATGTTGTGTATGGTGGGGGAGGAGATGAGTATCACCTTATTGAGATCTCTCCTGATGAAATCGCCAGAGCGAATTCAGGAAATGTCAATACCGGAGATATACATCTCTGATTTTATCAGCCTGAAGAGCATTTCAAAAATTCTGAGGTTTGTGAGCACAGCAAGAGAGAGGAACAGGTAAAAAGTTCCCAAAGCAGGATAAAGAAGACAGAACAGCATAATGATGAAAATTCTCTCATCTCTCTTTCCCGGAATGAATACTGAAAACCTTCCGTAAAATCCTTCAGAGAATTCTCCCTTGTATCTTTCTGATATATAGCTTACCATGATGGTTCCAAAAACCGCCAGAAATGCTACAAAAAACTCAACTTTTGTGGAAAGTGTCAGGACTGCAAGAATGGAAAGAAATAGAAAGTCCACAATTCTGTCGAGAATTGAATCTATCACTCCACCAATTCTGGAGGTGTTCATGGTAACCCTTGCAATTTCTCCATCAACTCCATCAAGAATTGAGCTTAGCTGGTAGAGAACTCCAGCGAGAGGAATGCTGAAGAGAAGAAGCACTGTGGAAAGAACTCCTGAAACGAATGACAGAAGGGTGGCATGATTTGGCTCAACTTTGCCTGCAAGAGCCATTGAGACTCTTGTGGATATCTTTCTGTTGAAATGCCTTGAAACAAACCCATCCCCCCTTCCTTTTCCCGACTCTCTGAAAAGAGCCTCTTCAGCCTTTCTGACGTCTTTTGGGGTATCAACATCCATCCACAACTCCCCATCAACAAAGGTGACCTGAGGTTTGGCTTTTCTGACCACATCTGAAAGTTCAACGGTCTCCGCTTCCATAACAAGCTTCTCTGCAGAGTCAAATATGGATTCATCAAGTATAAAGAAGCCCGTGTCAAAGCAGTCAAAGTCTTCAAGCTTTTTCCCGATTTCAGCAACCCTTCCCTCATCTACCTTAACCTTCGTAGCCTCATCAGGGTCTATGAATCTGGGATTTCTGTCACAGATGAGTCCTGTTCCTCTCACAGCCTTCCTCACGAATTCTTCTCCAAAAACGTGATCACCCATTGCAAGAACAAATTTTCCAGAGACTTTCTCTTTTGCGAGATAAAGCGAGTAGCCATTCCCCCTTTCAGGTGCATCATTCACAACAATCTCAAATTTAAAACCATTGTCTCTCAGAAATCTCTCGATCTCTTCTCTGTTTCTCTTATTCACAACAACCGTAAACTCCTGAATTCCATGTTTCTCAAGAAGCCTCATTGATCTGTAAAGAATCTCCCTTCCACCAACCTTTATAAGGGGCTTAACCTGACCGTCCATTCTTCTGGCAAGTCCTGAGCAGAGCAGGACCGCCTTCATGTTGAATAATGCCATGGCTCGGAGTAAATATTTAACCCTGTAAATTGATAAAAATGGCAACCATTAAATATCCTCCAGAGAGAGTTTTCCATAAAAATAACGGTGAATAGAATGGTCGAGATTGAGGTTATTTCTGGCAGAACAATTAATCAGGGAAAAACGGTTGAAGAGAAGCTCTCTGAGGAGTATTTCAACGCCGTAAGTTACT
Source organism: Geoglobus sp. (assembly GCA_027019885.1). Taxonomy (GTDB): domain Archaea; phylum Halobacteriota; class Archaeoglobi; order Archaeoglobales; family Archaeoglobaceae; genus Geoglobus. Next base: position 2,235 of record JALUWC010000018.1, on the reverse strand, counting down.
GTGAGATTAATGAAAAAGACTTCAAAAAACTTGGGCTGAATGAGGGGGACAGGGTTAAGGTAAAAACCGATTTCGGAGAGGTCGTTGTTTTTGCGAAGGTTGGAGAAGTGCCTGAAGGCATTGTCTTCATCCCCATGGGCCCATACGCGAATAGAGTGATCTCAGACGATACAGATGGTACAGGGATGCCGAGGTTCAAGGGAGTTAGAGGGAGTATTGAGAAAACAGAGGAGAAAGTAAAATCAATAAAGGAGCTCTTAGGGGTGGAGTAAATGGCCGATGCTATATGCACGTTTTGCGGGAATGTTTGTGATGATGTTGAGTTTGATGTAAACACACAAAAAGGGAGAAGGCTCTGTGCCCTTGGACTTGCGAAGTTCAGGGAGAAGGAGAGGATAAAGAGCCCGATGATTGATGGGAAGGAAGTTAGCTATGAGGAGGCCGTTGAAAAGGCAGCAGAAATACTTGTAAATGCTAAAAAACCTCTGCTTTATGGATGGTCGTCAACAGTAAACGAGGCGATAAGACATGGTGTCCTTCTGACTGAAAAAGTGAGGGGGGTTTACGATCAGTGTGCAAGTGTCTGTCATGCTCCGGGAACATTGGCTGTTATTGAGGAAGGTATTCCGGGTGGGTCCCTTGGAGCTATCAAGAACAGAGCTGACATGATTGTTTTCTGGGGGAGCAATCCGCTTGAGGCTCATCCAAGACATCCAGCAAGATACAGCGCAATGGCAAGGGGATTCCTGATCAAGAGCAGAAAGGACAGGAAGGTTGTGGTTGTGGATGTGAGAAAGACGAAGTCGGCAAGCATGGCAGACAAGTTCATTCAGATAAAGCCAGGATACGATTACGCTATTATCTCAGCCCTGAGAGCACTTGTCAAAGGAGAGGACATTGAAGCAAGAGAGGTTGGAGGCGTGCCGAAAGAGGAACTTGCGGAGCTTGCAGATATGATGAAGAGTGCAAACTACGGAGTTATTTTCTACGGCCTCGGCGTAACCCAGTCAAGAGGGAGAGACAGGAATATAGAGAACGCGGTAAAGCTCATCCAGCTCCTCAACAGACACACAAGATGGGTAATATGGCCAATGAGAGGTCACTACAATGTTGTTGGAGCAGGAGAGGTTCCAGCCTGGGAGGTGGGATTTCAGTACGCAATAGACTTCAGCAGGGGATACCCAAGATTTTCTCCTGCCGAGTTCACAGCTGTTGAGGTGCTTTTGAGGAAAGACTGCGATGCTATGCTTGTCATATCAAGCGATCCTGCCGCTCACTTTCCCTGGAAGGCAGTTGAACACATGAAAAACATACCTGTAATTCAGATTGATCCCTTCCCCAACATGACAACCCTGCTTTCCAATGTCGTCATTCCTTCAGCTGTCGCTGGAATTGAGGCTGAGGGTAACGTTTACAGAATGGATGGAATCATACTCAGAGTGAAAAAGCTCATTGACACAGACTACTGGAGCGATGAGAGGATAGTTCACGGGATACTGAAGGCAGTTGAAAGTAAACTTGAAGGTGATTGAAATGCTCTGGATTAAAAACGGAATTGTTGTTGATCCGAAAAATGGTGTAAATGCTGAAAAAATGGACATCTTTGTTAAAGACGGAAAGATTGTGAGTGAAGATGAGGTTAAGAAAGAGGATTGCAGGGTGATTGACGCCAACAACAAGCTTGTAGTCGCTGGCGGAGTTGATATGCACGCCCATATAGCCGGAAGCAAGATAAACGTTGGCAGAACAATGCGTCCTGAGGAGATGAGGGTTGTAAGGCAGACTGCAGGAAAGCTCAGAGCTTCAATGGGCAGAGTTCTGCTCACATCTCCAGCCATTGGCTATGAGTATGCAAAAATGGGTTACACAACAGCAGTTGAGGCAGCCACACCTCCAATAACATCCCCTCACACCCACGAGGAGCTTGATTCTGTGCCCATAATAGATAAAGCAGCATTGCCTGTTTTTGGAAACTGGCACTTTGTTTTCAAGTATGTGGCAGAGAAAGATAGGGAAAAAATGAGGGCGTTCATTGCATGGGCTCTTGAAAGGACGAAAGGTTATGGTGTTAAGGTTGTCAATCCCGGCGGTGTTGAGGCGTGGATGTATGGAGGGAATGTAAGCAGTCTCGATGATGAGGTACCAAAGTGGGGTGTGACGCCCAGAGAGATAATTACAGAGCTCGTAAGAGCAAATGAGGAACTGAACCTTCCTCACTCTGTCCACATTCACTGC
>JALUWC010000017.1 GCA_027019885.1 Geoglobus sp. | reverse complement strand
TGTCAACAATATTTTAAGATCTGTGATTTTCCTCCAATGGTTTTTTTCTACAGATGAAAGAGTAACTCCTGAATTTGTAAATACAGCTCCAACCCATTTCCAAAGAAACCTATCTCGCCCCCCCCCCACTGCCTCGTAGCGTTCAACAAAATCAATAACTGATGGAGAAAGCTGGTAATTTTTAACAAGTGCCAAGTATCTTTTTCTTTCTTCAGGTGATAATGCAGTCTCAAAACTCATTAAATTTTCTGGATATAATTTTTTAATTTAAATTTTGCTGTACTGAACTCACGTATTACTTTATTCTGAACCTTCTTATGTTTCCGCAATTTACGCATGCGATTCTCACAACCCCTTTGCTGATTCTGATCCTCATTCTGTCCCCTCTGTATGGATAATGACATTTTTTGCAGAACCTGAGCTTCCTTTTTCCAAGCCGTATTCTGTATTTTTTTGCAATTCTGATTGAAAGTTCGATGTATCGCCTTGAAAGCTCATAGTCCTCATATTTTTTCTGATCTGCCAGATCCAGCAGAAAATCTATTCTTTTCTCGGCGATTCTTTTCTCAAATCTCTTGTCCCGTTTCAGCACCATGGTCTATTATCTTGGATGTCAGACGATGTTAATAATACTGCCGTCAGATCCTGACCGATTGACAGCTGACCAAACCACAAAAATCATAAACATGATGTTGGTTCAGAAATAAAAACATCCCGGGTCCGTGGTCTAGTGGTTATGACGCCTGCCTCACACGCAGGAGGTCCCCGGTTCGAATCCGGGCGGACCCACTCACAGCTTCCAATTCTCAAAACTGAAATTTCTACAACGTTTCCAGTCCTTAAAAAGGTTGAAAAATCGTTCATTATCTCAGAAATATTGATTCTCCTTATTATACACACCCTGAAAAATGAAATTCAGTAAGTGAGAACTTCCAGCCCCTCGATTCTGCTAAGGTGCTTATCCCTGGTTACGAGCTTGAGATCGTGCTCGATTGCAATGGACGCAATTAGCACATCGACTAAATTCACTTCCAGACCCTTCTTTTTCAAGCTGCTCTCCACCTCTGATGCAATTTTTGCAGAGTTAAAAGAGAATGGAAGAATGTCTATGTTTTCCAGCATTTCAAGGGCTGCCTCAAATTCATCTTTCTTGCCTATCAGTCTTGGGCCTCTGAGGATTTCCCAGGCAGATATGGAGGTTGTGCAGATCTTTGAATCCCTGAGCTTTCTGTAAAATTCCATTGCTCTCTCCTCACCTTTCAGCAGATCTATGAGAAAAGTTGTTTCAAGACAGAACATGTCTATCGAACTCCTTCCTGCCTTCGAGTATTACCTTCTCTATTTCATCTCCAGATTCTTTCCATTTTCCTGCAAATTCAATCAGATCTTTTTTCTTCCCGGTCAGTCTGAGTATAACATCACTGAAGCTCTCGCCTTTTCTCTTTTCCCTCTTCAACCTCTCATAGGCTTCAAGGGTGATGGTTATGGTTTTGGTTGGCATAAGTGTATGTTTACGTTTATGTTTATACAATTTTTGCTCTCCCGTCAGCCCGGTTTTCGCTCAGCTCAGCCTGAACCTGCATGCGTTTACAATTCTGTTCAGTACTATAAAAACTCTTTTTCTTTCAAACATAGAAGAATTGGATTGAACTGAACCAGTATCGCATTGTGAGTTTCTTTGCATAGTAGCAGAAATGCATTAATGGATTTATGTTTCACAATATTCCCCACAACTGTTTTATTTTCTTGCATTGGTTAAAACTTCATGGCTAAACTGCCAGCAGCGTCTTACAGTGATGTCATAAAGGCTTTATCGAAAGCTGGATTCGTTTACGCACCAAAAAGAGGCAAAGGTAGCCACATTGCCATGTATAAAGTAGATGACGAAGGAAAGACAAGACTGGTGATAATTCCGAGGAAAAAGAACATTCCAAAAGGTACGCTTCTGTCAATTTTAAGACAGGCAGGATTGAGCAAGGAGGAATTTCTGGAACTCCTCAAATAGTAACTTCGAATGTTGTTACAAACTTTTTACTGAAAACAGCTTCAAGTTCATCATCAAGTATGCCAAGTTCTTTTGCGTTCTCTATGTATAACTCCACGGCCTCCTTGAGGTTTTCCAAGGCTTCCTCTATTGTATCGCCGCAGCTTGCAACCTCAAGCTCTGGGCACTTTGAAACGTACTGATCTCCTTCTTTCCATACCAGAGCCGTTAGTGTTGTCACGATAGATGTTCTGGTTTTGGTACTTTATAAAACTGTTGCCTACTTACACCATTACTTGATAGTAATCAAAAAAGGTGAGATACGTCACACTTCTACAATTCTCAACCTTCCAAACACGAGCTGTGGGAGTAAAGTATCCCTGACTTTCTTCAGAACCATTATCTCCTTCTGGTTGGTTATTATTTTCCGGAAAAGTGGTTCAACGAGGGAGTGGAAGCGCTGAAGGATCGGTTGTGCTGAATTAAACTCATTTTTGATTCTGCTATAGATTTATAAAAAATAAAAGCAAATTTAATCCATGGCCTTCTGGCTCTGCATAACCAACGAAGAGAACTGGAAAGTCGTAAAGCAGAAAAACATCTGGGGAGTTCCTGAAAGGCACAGGAACACAATTGCCAGAGTTAAACCGGGAGATAAACTGCTCATCTACTTAAAACAGGAGAGAGATAAAGATACGATTAAGGAGCCAAGAATTGTTGCGGTTTACGAAGTAGCTTCTGAAGTTTTCAGAGATTCAAGCAGGATTTTCAAAACTCCACAGGGCATGGGAAACGAAACCTTCCCGCTGAGAATCGAGCTTAAACCAGTAAAAATCTTCGATAAGCCTGTTGAATTCAAACCTCTGATCTCAAAGCTGAAATTCATCACAAATAAGAAGAAGTGGAGCGGGCATCTGATGGGCAAGGCGATGAGGGAGGTCAGTGAGGAAGATTTTGAGATCATAATGATGGTTAGTCAATTGTAGATGGATATCCATGCCAAAGCAAGTATTCTGTGTATTCTTAGATGAGAGCGGAAATACTGGGGAAGTAATTTTAGATAAGGCGAATGTAGATAATTTTAACAACCAACCATACTTTGTTCTTGGAGGGTTTGGAGCACCTATATCAGCATTAAATGAAATTCAGGAAAAAGTTTATTCTCTCAAAAAAGAGTATAAAATTCCTTTTAAAGAATTAAAAGGCACAAAGTTATGGCCAAGGTACCGTTCTTTCGTTTACGAATTGCTTAGATATCTACATAGCCACGAGTTTCCAATTTTTGTGGAAATTATGGATAAAAAGTACTTTATCTGTATGAATATTTCTGAGATAATTTTAATTAGATCTGGGTTCACAGATGTTACTAATGCAAATGAGGTATCTAAGCGATTTGAGGTTGAAACGAGGAGCTACATTAATGATCTTGCTGATAAATTATATTTGAACCTCTCTAAAGAAACTTTAATCTGGTTTTCTAAAGCAAGCAAATCACCAGATAAGGAGTATGTGGAAACTTTTTTGGCATATTTGCATAACGATTCTAACAAATTACCCAAAAACTATTGTGAACTTATAGAAAAAGCAATAGAGGACTATTTTTCAGAAGTAACAAATTATTTTTTTAATCCAATATTTTATGAAACCCCTCCATGGGAGGAATATGTCCCATTCCCAGATCCAAATGAAAAATCAAGAAAAAGAATAAGCCTATTACCTCACACTACTGCTGTCTCAAATATATATCTCAGAGTGAATAGATATTCAAGAGAATTTGGTTTTTCTGAAATCGTCATAAAACATGATGAACAGAAACAATGGGAAGGAATATTAAAAAATATGTTGGACTTCCTAAAATCACAATCCTCGTCTATTTTCAGCAATCTAAACAAGTATCTTCCCCCCACCTTTGCTCAGATATTAGATTTTGAGTTTGATAAGGAGTATCAATTAATCTTTGAAGATTCTAAAAACATACATATTCAAGTGGCAGACGTAATTTCTGGATCGTTATATAAGATCTGGAAAGAATTTAAGTGTGAATATAAGTTAACACAGAATTCTAAGGAGGTTATGGATCTAATATTCGAATTCCCTTTAGCAACATACCGTAGTTCAGGAGTTAATTTTGTAATTCTAAAATATGAATATGAAAAATTAGTTCATATACTTGAAGGTGTTAGTATCTCTTGGATTTTTTCCGATTTATTATGAATAATGGATTTTACTGGTGTAGAAAACAAAAGGAAAATAGGTTTTGGTAACTCTCTTAGATTGCTTAATTATTTCCTCAAAAATTAAGGGGAATTGGGAATTTATCCACGATTTTAGAATACTCCCTATCAGCCAGCTTAATCTTGTTCAGGTAATGGGCTGATCCAACTGTTGCGGGCCGCCTCCCCTGAATAAAATCAGCTATGGATTCTGGAACATCGTTCTCTATTATCATGAAGTTAAAATGCCACTTCCTGATTGTTTCCGCATTCACTCGTTTGTAAGCAATTTTTCTCTGAACGGTTTTGTAGCTCATAGATATCTAAGCATTTTTCAGCTCATCGAGAAATTCAGCAGGGAAATAAAGCCAGTAGGCTTTTTTAGCCCCTTTAGTCAGGTGAGTTATTGGATA
>JALUWC010000016.1 GCA_027019885.1 Geoglobus sp. | reverse complement strand
TATTCTCTCACATCATCGACTTCGCTTTTTACCATTTCAAAGACTTTCAAATTTTCTATTTTTGGCATATCCATGCACCAACAAATTTCTGAATCCTGTCATGTCCGCAAGCTTGGAAGCAAGTTCCTGGTCCATAATTCCTCTTTTTCCGAGTATTTCAAACATCTCCTGTAGCTATCTGCCCTTTCGAGTCCGAGTACTTCCTCTCTGCCTTTGAGAACCCTTTCGATTTTTGAAACTATGCCTTCGGCAATCATTCCTGATTAATTTTCTATAGCAACTTTAAATATTTTTGTTAGCTGTGTTCGTATCTGAAACTGTATCAAATCTGCCGTATCCCAGCGATGTTTTAGCCCCTACTCCGAATCTCTGCAACACCTCCCTCAGAAGTACTTCAGCTTTTTCTACGATCTCGCCATCACCCGCTTCCCTTGGAGCCAAAGAGAAAATAAATTCAAACCCCTTTGGAACGGTCAGGATAAAGATTGGTGTCGGAGAATGCCAATCTCCGGGAGCTTCTCCATGCTGATAATAGGGCTGGTAGTGGGGATTCATGATGTCGAGTTCCAGTATCGGTTTGCTTTTGAGCTGCTCAGGCGTTGGGAAGGCGTCGAAGAACACTACTTCCCCCACCCACCTTTGCGTTCCAAAAATTCTCCTGATATCTTCGAAAGTCATCTCCACTCCATCGATCTCAAAACTCAGAGATTTAACGTCTCCGGAAACTTTGGAATCGTCCGGCTCCTCAACGGAGTTCTGCACGCTCCCGGCGTGTTTGAAGAAGTCTCCATTTTCGCACTCGACCAAATTCTCCGCCAACCTGTGTATGGCGTAGTGCTTTGCAACACCCTTCAAAGCCGAGCCCGGGATGTACGGAACTCCGTAATTCCTGTGGAGTCTTATAGAGATTTCGTAAACACTTTCATCGCCCAAGCCGACTACGAGGCGGGATTTTGTTTTCATTGTAACTATTTTTGATTTGTATGTTATAGTTGTTTCCTCGTAGTTTCTAAAAAACACTTCATAGTCGGTAAAAGAGTTTCGAACGGTGCTGTTTAGAAACCTTTCAAAATCTTTGACATTTTTGAAAATTTTTTCTTTTATGGATGAAAGCGTTGATTTGTGCGATTTCGACTTGCCACTATTCGATTTGACAAACGGAATGATCTTATCAAGAATTAAGCCTAAGTTCTCCATCGCAACTTCGCCACTCCAGAGTTTTTCCGCATACTCCCTCAAATCAGAATTAACCGGATAAACGATGCTCGAATCGTCTTCCCATTTCATGACCCGCCCTCCAGCATAGCTTTGGCAAACCTCTTTATCCAGTTTAAAATTGCAAGCGCCTCATCCACAAGTGCAACGACTTTTGCCGCAGGATTGTCCATTATGTATTTCAACGGGTCAACGTTATTTGTTAAACCCTTAAACACAGAATCGCTTCCATTTCCTTCTGCAAGCCAAGTTGAAAGGTGCTTGTAAAGATAAGCGTACGCTATGCTATCAGCTTTTTTAAATTCATCTGGATCTATATTTTTATATTCTGTGTCATTAATCGGTTTTTCCAGCTTTGACAAGAAGTATGCGAGCGTAGCCCCGAGACCGTTTGTGAATATCATGGTGGGGGCTCTCTCAACGTATGAGGTGTATTTTTCCCGCACATCCCGCACGTCTTCGAATTTCTTTTTTACCTCAGACACAACTTTGAAAGCGAAGCTTGCCCTTTCCTGCTCAAGAGTTTTCGGATCCATCTAGATCACCCGTAATAACTTTAACAAACCCTTTCCCGACCGTTTCATCTCCGCCAATCTGAAGATACGTGTCGTTAAAGTTATCCTTCAAAAGGTCGAAAATTTCAGAAGCTGAATTTGCTTCCTTTGGGACACTCTTCCTTCTGGGTTCTCCCACAGCTATCACTGAATACATTAGGGTATCTGAAGGCAGGAATTCCTCGTACCAGAGTCCGCCCTGAGCGACGGTACCGCTTTCTGCATCAATTCTCACTCTCGCCACGATTTCTGTCGAAAATTTAGTGAAAGACTTGAAAACGTCATCGCTGACAACTGCGAGGTGTCTCTTGATGTGATCTACGGGCTTTCCAAACAAATGCTCATCGCCATTCTTCCTCTCTCCGAACACAGCTTTAAGGAGTTCAACGATGCTGTCCAGAATGTTGCTGTTTGAGCTGGCAGTTAGAACTACGTCCTCCAGAACTACTTTCCCATCGTCGAGAACTAAGATTTTGCCAGCAATTGTCTCTTCGCCGCTAATTTCTACACTTCTAATTTTTGAATTCGAAATAGTTTGCTTTATCCTGTCATTACTCGAGATCTCAGCAACTAGTTCAACATCTCTTACGAACCGTTCTAAAACCATCGGACATGTAACGTATGCGAAAACACCCTTTGCACTTCTCACCGGGAACAGCAGTATTTTCGCATCGCCCACGCTTATCGCTCCCGCATGCTCCGACGCCCCTTCCGTCGCTGGACCAAATACGGCTTCCGTTAGTATGGGATCCCTCTTACCGTCTCTCACCTTTTTTATGAACTCCTCCACTTTGTCTCCAAGCAATTCCTTCGTTTTCTGCTCCCAGTCCCAATTTTTGTCGTATATTTTTATCTGTTTCTCGAATTCTAATCTCCTGAAGCGGCTCCTCAAAACACCCTTCAAACTCTGCCCCCATACCACCGGAAAGCCAGTGTGCCTTTCCCTCTGTATCGGTAAATCTATCACGCTCATCTCAGCTCCGCTTCCAGCATGCACGGGTGTTATGCTATACAAACCTAAAATAAGGGCTTTTTCGAACATGTCAAACTCCTCCTTCAACTTTAAGTAACTTCAAACCGAATTCCTCAAGCCTCTCAAAATGCTTCAAATCGAGAGTGTAAAGCGTCAGGTCTTTCGAAAGGGCACATGATGCGATTAGTAGATCTGCATCACCTATCTGCAGACCCCTCTCTTTGAGGGAGTTGTGCAGATTGCAATAGGTCAAAACCACCTCGTTATCAAGGCTGACAACCTTAAAAAAACTCTCTAAGAGCGATTTCAATTCTTTTCTGGTTCTGTCATCTCTGTAATACCTCAGAAACTCAATTAGCGTTATGACGGAGATGTGGCTATCATCGAGCATTTCAAGTTTTTTCGCTTTCGAATACTCTATCAGCACAGAGGTGTCAACCATCACGTTCTCCAAGTCTGAAAGTTCTTCTGAAATCCTCAACTTCTCTCTTGAGCTCATTCCAGTCGACCTCCTTCAAAAGTTCGTAATATCTGATATACTTTCCCTTCTTTTTTACATATCTCCTAACAACTTCCTTTATCTCCTCCTCCGATACGAATTCCGGAATTTCTATTATGACTTTCATTTTAACACCTCATGTAGCTTTCATCTTAGGAAATCTGCATTTTTTCGAATCCTCTTCGTAATACTTTCCATAAATATCCCTTACATAATTAAGCAAGTGACCATAAAAATTCTTGGCATCACTCTCCCTCACAGCCCTAAACCCATGGGCTAAAATTGACTGATTTCGAATTTCAATCAATCCTCTGAGCTTTTTATCTTCCAGCATATCCTTGGCAGTATCCACTCCGAGATCTGAAAGAAATTCGAGCTTTTTAATTAAACCAAGTTTAAGTCTGATTGTTCCACCGCTCTTCTCAGCAAACTGCTCGTATTTTTCAATTAGACCATAATCCCCTCTCAAAACGATCGGATCGTCGTAACTCTCTTTTTTCAAGAATATTTGCGATATTAGTTCGGTAGCCCTGTACAATCTGGCAACAGCGTCATCATACAAGCCGATCTCTATCCTCCTCTTCGCATTCTCCATCAGATCAAGTAACTTTTTCTTGTGAAACTCCACCTCTTTCTCCTTCAAAGCGACAAGTCTTCCGAGAAATTCGATATTTTCCTTTACCTGATCTCGGTCAACGAAGTTTATAGACTTCCACGAGTTCTTCAATTTTTCAAACGCCACATCGTGTCTGAATAAATCCCACTCTCTGTAGGCGGAAATGAACTCCACCAAAATCTCTCTCCCTTCGAAGGCTCTGAGACTGTTTGCTTCGGAGATTGCGGCGCTGAAATTGTAATTGTTGAAAAATGCCGCAACCTTTTCCAGTGTCGATCTATCCTTGATTTTGTAGGGCTCCGTTAGAACCACGCTTGGAGGTCCGGAAATTACCCCGGTTCTCCTTTCTCCACCAATCACTACGAACTGTGCATCGAACAGAATCCCGCAAGACGCCATTGCAGCGCTCATCGTTTTCGTTCCAAAAGTGTAGTTCACCAACAGCTCCTTTCCGGCGTATTCTCTCATTACCGAGAACATGGTCTCGAAACACGAATTGAAGTCGTCGGGATTTTTCAGCCTGACTTCCTCCACTTCAATCCCCATTCTCGATTTGATCAGTTCAACCATCTCCATAGTTTCGTCAGTGTAGAACAGCAGGATCTTATCCGGTCTGAAGCTTCCTGCAACTTTTTCAGTAAGGGTGTTTACCATCTCCTCCAGTCTCTCTCTTCTTTCCTCCTCGCTCTCTCCTATACCTGTACCCGTCGTTGAGAATAGAACTCTCATTACCACACCCCCACAAAGCACAGCCC
>JALUWC010000015.1 GCA_027019885.1 Geoglobus sp. | reverse complement strand
CATAGTCTTCCTTTTGGAAAAATTATACGTATGGTGGATATAAGCACAGACACATATAACCTGTTCCACTTTACTTTTATAAGGTGTTTCAGCGGAGTATTGAAAAAATGGAGGTGGTGAGAGATGGTGTGGAGAGTGGGACTTTTCTACTATGCTGGAAGTAAGACAACCCCTGTGAGCCAGATAGACGATTTTGTCCAAGAGTTCAATGGAGTGATAATAACGACTAACAATGAAGGGAGATCTGCGGACTTAACTACACAGATACAGAGGATCAATGACTTCTGGACTCAGTCTCCGGGTTACCAGATTCATGCAGAAGTACCTTATTACAATTCCAGCGGCATTCCGAGAAGTGAGCAGGAAATGAAAGACTGGATTGATTCTCTTGAAAATGCTGTAGGGAGTAAAATAGCAGGGTATTACTTTACACCAGAAGGTGCGGACTCTATGTGGAATGATAGAATAAAAATGAGAAATGTGGTCGGCTATGCCAAGTCAAAAGGCAGGTATACTCTCTGGATTCCGATTGATGACTGGGACCTTAGCGGAGACCCTCTTGCGAAAATTGCTGATTGTGACAGCTACATAGGTTTCACAAATATTACTCCGCAGCCCCATTACTATCAGGTTAAATCAACTTCGCCTTCAAGATGCTGTGGAAAAAAGTCTAAGGATGTGAAGCGTCCAAACGGTATGAGTTACGTGAAACTTGTAGAATTCATGCAATACTGTAAAAATCGTGGGTATGGCGTAGAATTTGAGTGTGATAGCTCAGTACTGAAGTCAAATATTTACGATTGTGAAAACTGTGGCTGCGGCGTTGGCACAGATTGTGTCATGAGGGCAAGGAATTACTACTGCGCTGCAAGAGAGGTAGGTGGCTTCACCTACATCTACCACTACTTCAGCAACAGCATAGGCAACTACAGGGTGGTCAAGAACTTTAATGAGAACACCTGCCCCCCTGGAGGTTTTGATACATGTTAACGCCTGTGGTGAGTGGATGAAGCACTTCATACTGCTTTCAATTTTTCTGCTCGCCCTTCCAGTTTCTCATGCCCAGGAGAGGGGCGCAGTTACAGGCATCGCCTGGAACGGCTCAACCTGGCTTATAGTAGGGCACTGGTCAAATACAAGCCATCTGCTGGAATATGACGGAAAAACCTTCCGTGAGCTGAAAGATTTCAAAAAGTTTAATATAACGTTTGTACACCAGGTTTTTTGGAATAATGACACTAACTATTGGGTAATTACAGGACACAAAGGTGATGATACGATTTTAATAAAATTTGATGGAATGCAGCTTGAGCAACTTGCAAGTGTGCACAGCTATTGCACCGGTGACACTGTGTGGGATGGTAAAGGCTACTTAATGGTGGTGTGCGGCTCCGCCATGGTTGGAGAAACAGGGTACGTAAAACTCCTTGAGAATGGCAGCATAGCAGAGGCGGTTCCATTTTACTGGGGATACGGCAGGATATTTCAGTCTGGCGGAAGGATATTCACACACAATGGGACAGTGCTTTTTTTGTATAATGGCACTAATTTTGAAAAACTCTCAGAGATACGGGTATTAGCTGAATATATGGCTTTTAATGGCAGGCAATGGATTATATGCGGATATGATAAATTAGTAGAGTTTAATTTTACGTATCATCCTCATGTAATATCAATAGGTGGGTGTGACGAAATAGAATGGGGAAATGGATACTGGCTTATTGCCAATGATGGCCAGCTTTTTAAGTATGATGGAAATAGATTAATGCTTGTTGAGAATATGCCAGAATTTGGGTCAATAAATGCTGTCAAATGGAATGGCGAATACTGGCTTATAGGGGGTAGAGGCTATGGGGGTTCACCGAAGCTGGTTAATTACGACGGCTCTGCCTTTAAAGACCTGACACCACAGTTGGTGAGCCTCCGGCAACAGCAGGCAAACGTAATACAAAGAAGAAGTGATACCATAAAGGAGCCGCAGACAAAGAATAAAGCTGTCTGCGGACCTTCGCTTATTCTGCTTCTGTCTGTAAGTGGGCTTTTGCTCAGGAGGTATTCACCTGTTTCGTAGTGTTCCACTTTACTTTTATAAGGTGTTTCAGCGCACAGAATGTTAACAAGGGGAGTAAGCCAATGAAGAAGAGCAGCGTTGTATATGGGGGGATAGGACTTTTACTGATGATATCAATTGCAGCGGCTGCTACGGTAGTGCCAGACGTCCACTGGATGGAATATGGTGTAACGAGCGAACTTGAAGTTGCTGAGTTTTTAGAGTGGAGCACCGGTGCAGCCACGCAGTACTACCCATCCGACGGCTTTGCCTGGGATGGCAACATTCTTGGTTTAGACACCTCCAGTCCCTTCTGCAACCTGCCCAGTTGCAACTATTACGCAGGAAACGGATATATAAACTACTACTTTGATCCCAACCTGATAAGCTCAGGAACTACCTATGAAACTTACATTGCACTTTACCCAAAAAGCACGGGCACCACTGATGTTGACAATAATTACGTGTGGTTTGATTCAACCAACAGAGGGCACAGTGTCACATTGGACTACATAACGGTTACGGTTTATTAGGAGGAGGTGAGAATGAGAAAGAATTTTATTGCCTTTGCAGTCGTTCTGGTGGTACTGAGTGGTGGTATAGGTTTTACACTGGCAGGTAGCAACACCTTCACCCTTGGGAAACACGCGATACGCATAGAAAAGGGGGCTGAGCACAGGGAATCAAGTTCTCTCCACAGGGTGGCAATTGGCAGATATGATGAGGTCATTTACGAAGATAAAAATGGAAAATTCATAATTCCGCCTAAAAAGGACAGTGCTGAGCTTCATGGGTACATAGCTCAGAGACGGCAGGCACTCAAGAACTATGCAAAGAAAAATCCAAGCGACACCTTAGAGGCCATGATAACATTCAAAAAGCCTCTTACCCCTGAAGAGTTCAACAGGTTCATGACAAGCTACGGCATAAGTAAAAGATTCGTTCAGGGTGCAAAAGAGGTTAATGGAAGGACTTACTACATGGCAAGCGGATACGACAAAGTTCTGGCAGTTGACGTCACCGGCGAGGCGCAGGAGCTACTTAAAATTCAACGCGATAGCAGAGTCCTGCTGGTTGACATGAACATTGGGAGTGAGCATCACCTAAGAGTCCCATGAGCAACAATTATTTATATGGAGGGATATTATGAAAAAAACAGATTATTATATCGTTATTTTTATTGTACTTCTGAGTCTTGCCGCTGGCTACAAGTATTCAATGAAAATCACTCCTGAAGCTACCCCTAACTCCGAGTATCTGGCAAAATACTTCTATGTGCTCCACAATGGCTCACTGGAAAACGGCGGATTTATAATAGGAAACAGAGGTAACAGAACAATTTTCAATATTACATTAAAGATTAAGCCTGTACGGGAGATACCACCATATAAAAAGGCATATCTTGAGGAATCTATGAAGGTAACTGGAAAGAATGTCAGTATTAAGATTATACAGAATTTAACAATAAAGCCGGATAAAATAAACATTGAGAAACTTGAGCCAGGAGAAACAGTTTACATCCCAGTTAAGGTTATTCCACTGGGTAGTGGAAATTATTTTGAAATTGAAGTTTTATTGGAAAACATTAGTATCTACAGGGTTGGATCCCTCGTCTAATGAAAGATTTCTGGCTCCTTAAGCCTTACCATGTTGCTCATACCAGATCTGAACCTGATTATTAAACCCTTGCTTTCCAAATTTTTAAGTGTTCTTGAAAGGGTTGCCTTTGGTATTCCTGTTCTTCTCTGCAACTCTGCCTGGGTCATTTCCTGAACACTTAGGAGCTCCTGAATAACCATTCGCTCGTTTTTATTTAAAACATTTTGAATTAAGCTCATAACATCCGAGCAGATTTTCATCTTTATTTCTGATTCTTTATTCAGATATAAATCGGCCAATAACAAGAATAAAATCAAAAATAGAAGTAAAATCAGGATAAATACGTCTGAACTATAGTTTAAATATGAACGCACGCCAAATCCAGGTTCTACACCTACAACCAATATTTTGGAATTAAACGTAATTAAGAGCAGAATAGTTATTATAGCGCCGTATATCAGCGATATTATTGCGTGAAGTGCCAGATTATAGTGGATTTTGCTCCCATATCCGATATTATTCCAATAATAATGCACTCTTTTAATTGAATTATAACCCAGCAACCCGGCTGCACAAAATGTGAAAACATAAATTGCCACTGCAATGAGTTTGAGGTTGTCCACAGGTGTCCCTCCTGACCCCTGAACACTGCACTGGTTTACATTATTCATAAAACGCACACTTAAATATTTTGTCTGCGCATTTGGACATGTCCAAATTTTCCTCAAACATGAGCGGCGGAGGTTATCTAGTCTGCACTTTGCCCTGAAACAGGCTAACCTCTCCGCCTGCACCTTCATGCTGTACTACAACCACCTGAGGTGAGGGAATGTTATTTGGACAGGTCTCAAAAATTTTGTAAATAGATTTTAATACTTTGAATTTTAAATTCTCTGGTTCCTTATACCTATATCCTGTCATGTTATATTCAACTTTTTTTATAAGTTTCAAAGGATTATCATCCAGATTCCTATC
>JALUWC010000014.1 GCA_027019885.1 Geoglobus sp. | reverse complement strand
TCGCGAGAGCAATGCAGTAAAGAGAGTTTATATTTTTGAGGTAATTTGGCCGATAGCCACAACGTTTTCGAAAGATTATTTTCAATTTAACAAATAACAGAAAAATCCTTAACGCCACTCAAGAAATCCTCTTCTCAAATATGAGGTTGTTATTTTTGCACTATCTTAGCAACGCCGAGGTGACGGAGTGGTAACGTGGCGGACTGCAGATCCGCTTTTCGGGGGTTCAATTCCCTCCCTCGGCTCTCCTTAGCCACGTCTGATTCCTACAATTTATAAATATGCGAAGTTGAGAGAGGTATTTAACATGGTGGCTAAGGAGGATATCCATAAGCGAGATTTGCTTTTTGAGAGGTATTCAAAGCGTCAAATCGCTAAACTTTTTCCAGAAGATAGGAAGGATGTTAAAAGATTTGTTAATGACCTTTTAGCGCAGGGATACAGCGTTTCCAGAGTGAGTAAATACCTCAGCCTTTTGGTTAGCATTAAAGAACACCTGAATATGCCTTTTTGCAAGGCTACAACTGAGGATTTAAAGCGATTTGCCGCCTGGCTTCAGAGAAGCGATTATAGGGAGTGGACAAAGCACGACCAGAAGGTAATCCTCCGAAAATATATGCGCTGGCTGGGGAAGGGTGAAACGGTAGAGTGGATAAAGGTAGCAAGGCCCAAGAATGGCACCCTCCCTGAAGAGGTGCTTACCGAAGAGGAGATCAAAGCGATTGCGGAAGCAGCATATACAACCAGGGATAAAGCTTTTGTGCTGGCTCTCTATGAGAGCGGTGCCAGGATAGGCGAGTTTCTGCCCCTGAAGCTTAAGCATGTGAGCTTTGATCAGTATGGCGCGGTGCTCAGGGTTACCGGAAAGACCGGTGATAGGAGAATCCGCCTGGTTGCCTCCACCCTCGCCCTGCAGCGCTGGATAGAAGAGCACCCCGGAAAAGGCAACCCGGAGGCTTATCTCTGGTGTAAGGTCCCTACGCCCAACAATCCCAAGTGGAAAAACCAGCACCTGAGCTATGGGTTTGTTTCCAGGCTCCTCAGAGAGCTGGCAAAGAAGGCTGGCGTGAAGAAAAAGGTTAATCCCCATGCATTCAGGCACGCCAGGGCTACCTTTATGGCTCGCCACCTCAAGGAGCCTGAGATGCGGGAGTTTTTCGGCTGGGGTAAGGATTCAGAGATGCCCAGTATCTACGTCCATCTCAGTGGTAGAGATGTGGATAGTTCTGTGCTGAGCATCTACGGCATAAAGGAAGCCAAGAAAAACCAGGAGCCAGCACTGAAAGTGGAGCAATGCCCACGCTGCCAGGAGGTAAATGATCCTTCCTCGAAGTTCTGCCATAAGTGCGGGCTGC
Source organism: Geoglobus sp. (assembly GCA_027019885.1). GTDB lineage: Archaea > Halobacteriota > Archaeoglobi > Archaeoglobales > Archaeoglobaceae > Geoglobus. The sequence continues at coordinate 18,248 of JALUWC010000014.1, read as the reverse complement.
CCCTTGGTAATAGGGTGTTTGCCCTGGACAAGCTGGACAGCCTCCTATTTGAGTTCCTTAAAGTAATCGCCGAGGAGAACCCAAGGATCAAAGAGCGGTTCATAGAGATTGCCAGAGCCAGAGGCGCCGAGGAGCTTTTTTCTTATTAAGCTCGAGTTTTTAGTTTATTAAACTTTAACCACCTTTACCCTGCAGGATCCTGCAAACTTAGGTGATTCCGAGCTTATATTTTATAAGCCCCACTGATATGTTACCTGTAACATACCCTTAACATATTCCCCGGGAAATTTTTTACTTTTCCGGCGCTTGGGCTATTTATAAGTAGGCGGGAGGTTGCATATATTCAGCCTTTCTCGAGGGGTGTTGAGAGATGAAGAGTGTGAAAATTTCAATCCTGGCAGGAGATGGAAAAACCCACGTGGTAGAAACTCAGGCATCGGTGTGGCTCAAGAAAGTTGGACTGCTGAAGCGCAACGGGACCTATATCTTCAGCATGGACCCTGTGGAGGTGGAAATGCCAGCAGAGATCGGCTATGAGTTTGTGGAGGACCTGGCGCTGCTCCTGGACTACGACGAGCGAAAAAAGCTTGGTGAGGCATTGCAAGCGAGCTTTTAAAAAGACCTTTTATTTTACCCTTTTGGGCATTTATTCATCCATTGCACATTCTTCTAAGAAATCTAAATCCATTCTTACTCTGTCTGATGCCACATAATTTAATTTTTGGCTTCCGTAGATGCCATAATGATTATCTGATGCATAATAAACAATAACATTGCATAACTCTTCCTGTGCTAGCTCAACGGCAGCAGCAAAATCCTCGTCCCCACTTATCAGCACAAATTCATCTGCAACTCTCTTCCTAGCCATTTTAACAAGGTCCAAAGCTAAGCCAACATCTACCCCTTTTTGCTGTGGTTTCATGAATTTTGTCCCACAATTTGGACAAATAAAATACTTTGGTCTCACTCTTCCTACATTACAAAATTCATGGTTTTTCTTTAAACCAATCGTATAAAAGAATTTCTGAGCTTTCCTATATTTTTCTTTTTCTTCTTTCGTTGGATTTTCACTTTGATAAGGATATGAGTGGTAAAATTTTGTCCTTATATGAATTCCATCCCTGACCACTTTTTTAGACAATTTTTCTATATCAAGTTTCTTACCACGCTTATCTTTGAGATAATAGTTTAATGAATCGTAGTAGCCCCCATCAATTAAAACTACTACCTTTTTAGTCATAAAAACCCCATTAAAATATTTTACTACCTGCCACCGTTCTTATCGAACGGTGGTTAAGACACCCCACCCGCTGACCTAAGCCAACGGGTGTTAATACACTTCAATCATACCCCATAGTATTAACAATATATAAAATTTTTGGTTGGTTATGCGAGACTCATGCACAACCAAAATACTAATTAGTCTTTCAACATCATGTCTATGCGAATATCATCTAATGTACTAACCAAACGTTCTAAATGCTCTGCTGTTTCGTCGATATGCCCAACTATATCTTCAAGCTTATCGCTGGTACTGTCCAGGTAATCTGCAATGGATTCTAACGATTCTGTTGCTGCTTTGATTATTTTTCCTGTTTGATAAGTAAAATATGCATACATTATAGTAGCAATTGCTAATATCCCTGTAAATCCTGCTAATACCCATGTTGCTAATTCAATTCCGCTTATTATGGATAATCCCTCCAAATTTCTAAGAAAGATAAGCATATATAAAGAGGATGCTCATTAACCATGTCCAAAGTATAGCTATTATTAGAGCAATTGATTTGAATACATTACCTTCAACGTCCTCCCAAGAAATAATTCTGAAAGCAAAAAATAGACTTGGAACCCCCATTATAATAAATGAAGCCCCTATCATTATAGATACTAAATCTGTGATTTTCCCAGCAAAATATCCATAAAATACAATTAATCCAATTAAAATTATAAATAAAGCGAATATTCCTGTTATATATTCAATGATGCCACGGAGCGAAATCTCTAATCTATTCATCGTCTTCCTCCTCTCAGGTTATTACTTAATCTATCAATCCGCTTATTTAATTCTTTAAGCTGAGTTTTGATAACTGCTTGCTCTGTTTCTATGTTGTGAATTTTTTTAGTTATATCCTCATACTTTTTTCTAAATTCTTCATTTTCTATTATATTACATTCTTTGAAAATTTTTTCTATCCAAGGTTTAATTATGTTTTTTATAGTAAAGTTAGAAGCAAAGGCTATAAATAAAACTAGAAGCGGTGTAAATGGTTTTAAAGCTTCACCAACATTTTTTATCTCTTCGATTACCATTACCCTTCCCCTTCCTCCTGAACCTCCTCAACAAGATATTTCGTTAAATTAAATTTAAAGTTTTGAATATTTCCGTCTTTGTGGACTTCCAAATATAAAATCGGCTCTTTGTCTTTTTTAATTACGGGGAAACACAAATAAATATCTTTTTTTGCTCCTGGAAATAAATAAAAACCATCTTGAAGGTCATTATATGACTCACGACAAAGTTCATTAAGTAAACCACTAAATATGCTATATATTCCATATTGACTTCCATCAGATGTCACTATTGCAAGTTTCCTTATAGCAATGTGTATATCTTTGTCTATTTTGTTTTGAAATTCAATTTCAACAAGTGTGCAAGGCATTTCGACCATAAAATTTTTTACGATACAATCATATTCCTTTCTTACATTTTGAATATGGATATCGTATTGCGCAGACTTGCTAAGTTTCTCAAGTTTGAAATTCTCAGCGATACAACCTGCAGATAGAATTACAATTATTCCTAAAAAGATGCTACTCATCTTCATTCTTATCCCCCACCTCTTCGATGTAGACATGTGGGATTTTCTTGAGTTTGACCATCCAGCGCCCTCCTTCGCGCCACATATCTATTACTCCCTCTTCTGCTAAAATTTTACAATGATTTTGAATAACTTGAAATTGCCAATCTTTTAATTCTTTTACAATTTCGCTGAGACTCCTACTTTTTCCGTCTTTTAGAAGATTTATTATCCGCCATCTCGCTCTTGCACCTATTGCGCGACCAATACTTTCTATTTCTGTTTCATCTTCCACATTACGCAGTTTACTCTCCTTACTCAAAGCTTTCATCTTACTAATTGTTGACCACAAAGTTTATATACCATTTAGTTACTACTCATCACTTAATGAGTGATGAATATTAAGAGGTGAGAAGATGGTTCAAGTCCATATCGACGATGAGTTACACGCTCGGCTGAAAATTTTTGTGGAAAACAATCGGCTGGACTACCCCACTATCAAGTATGCAATCAACCAGGCAGTAAAGGAGTTCCTTGAGAGGCACCAGCCCCCAACACCAACACCGGCGAGGGATGCCTGCGTTAAAGCGGAGGTGGAGGTGTAAAAAATGGGTCCTTTGAAGTACTTTCCACTAGACCCTGAATTTCCTTTTAAGCACAGGGGTCCAGGATATTACTACTATCGCGGAAACGGTAGATGGAGCAAGTATGATCCGGAAAGAGACAGAATGAAGGGAGGACTGATTGGAAGAGGCCCCTACAAGCAAATGCATGACAATCCACATGCCCCATACAAGAAGAGGAGGAAAAAGACGCTTTTAGACATTATTGGGAGCTTCTTCAAATAGCAGAGGTGGAGGAGGGAATAAACAATGAAATGGATTGAAATCTCACTTAAGGGTGGAAGAAAAGAATTAATCAACATATCTCTTGTGGAATCGATAAGTATCCATGATGATTTGCTTACTTTCTATTTCATGGGCATGGATAACAAAGATACACTTGAAATTCAGCGCTCAGAGATAAAGGAAGTGGCACCCAAGACAGAGACATCTGTTTACATGGATATAAGGAGACTCCTAGAGGACGGTGAGGGGGCTGTGAGCAATGATTAAGATCAGGCTCAGGCTCGCCGATGTTTTCTACGCTCTGCAGGAGATTACAGCGCACAATCAGAAAAACCGGCTCAAATACCTCTCTCCGGTGGCTATTAACCACGGGGTGGAGCCTGAGGCTCTTGAAGCTGCTCTAAGGCTCGGGAAATGGAGGGTTGTGTAATGCAGAAAGTGTATGAGCTGCTCAGAGAGTGGTGGGAAGAGGCTAAGGAGGCTCCTAAAGCTCAAAAGGAGCGCTCCTCTGCAAAAGCTGCAAGGGGGCATACGTAAAAATGCCACAGTGCAGGCACTTAGTGGTTATTAAGCCTGAAAAGCCATGGCTGCCCAGAGAAGTCTCCTGTGCTAAGTTTCCAGAGAAAAAGGAGAGGTCTATCAAAAAGCTCTGCGAGCGCTGTCAGCTATTTTCAACGCCTGGGATCAAACCCAAGCTCGCCAGGGTGAAAAGGAGCAAGAACCGAAAGATTATGAAAAGGCTGGCTAAGCTTTCTGAGGGGATTTAAAGATGGAATTTAAGGCGCTTCTTGTCATTGAGCCAGAAGATGTCAAAGAACTGGCAAAAGGGCATGAAATTACCGTCAGCATTGCAGGTATTCCGGTCCAAATAGTTGGTTCTGAGGCGCTCAAGGAGGGGTATCGGCGAACCATAGAGGAGGAAAATGCAAGATTGCGGGCTGCTGCTCGCGGTTTGAAGCCTTTAACTGAGTTGGAGGTGTGAGAGTTGGAATTAAAAGGAACTCGCATGAAAAAGGATCTGCCTATATTGAATCTTGAATTTTTTATTGAGGATTTAAAGAAGCTCGCGCTGGAAGAGCTCTCCTGGTGTGTTTTCCATTACCGCAATGCCTTCATGGATGGGGATAAGGACCTGCAGAGCTACTACAGCGGTGAGATCAGCATCTTCAAGTGGCTCCTCAAGATGCTCAACGCTAAGGAGGAAGAGATTCAGGAGGCTATTGAAAAGGGCGAAGAGGAAGCCAGGAAAATGGCAGAGGGCGATCTGCTTCTGGTGGGGGTGTGAGCTTTGGCATGGCAATGCTCAGGGTGCGGGAAAGTTTACCAGAAACCACCTGCTGGCTGCCCCAGCTGTGGCTCTATGAGATTTAAGGTAACCAGGGAGGCTCTCAGGTCGTGGGTCCAGGGAGCCTCCCCAGTCCAACCCCAGGAAGGAGGTTAGACATCATGGGAGAGAAAACTAACAACAGAGAGAAGTATTGTTTTTTGTGTGGCAGCAGGCTCGATGAGAGCGGGAGCTGCCTGCAGTGCGGAGCCAGGACCTCGGCAACACCAACGCCTGAAGGGGTAAACCTTAAGATCAGAACCCCAGGGGGCGCGGTGATTACAACCACGATGGAGGTGTGAGGGATGGGGCTGGCATACTTTGAAGTTCCAGGGCTGCGCGTGGAGGTAGAGCTGCCAGATGAGACTGTCAGGGAATACATCCAGGCGATTTTTGCTAACCAGGCAATTGACGACAACACCAGGGATGATCAACAGAAAGATTTAAATAGGAGGACAAGAACGCGCTCTGACTCCAATAGCCTACACTCTATAAATATGCGATGCCTAAACACCCACAGTAAGAAGAAAATGATTAAAAGTGTCTTCCGCGAAGGCGAGGAGCTCTATGCAGAGGAAATCCTGGAGAGGCTGGAGAAGAAGGGTATAAGGATCAAGCAAAAAACGCCTAAAGCGCTGGCATTGTGGATCACCAGGAACATGGATCACGAGCTCCAGAAGAGGAAAGTAGGGCGTAAAACACTCTACAGCCTTCCAGGAACCCCACCAAAGAAGCTAACAGGGAGAGAGGAGAAAGAGGCTCTGAGGCTGTATTTCTTGGAAAAGCTCCAGATCACAGAAATTGCAAAGAGGCTGAAGGTTTCAGAGAGCGAGATTTCAAATCTGATCAGAAGCGATAAGGGGCAGCTCTACGCGAAGGTGAACGGGTCCCTTGACGTGAGCAAGATAGACGAGGCGCTGAAGAAGGACCGCCAGATCATGGCTGAGGTAACAGCCGACGCCGAGGGGGTGGAGGCGTGATGGCTGCGCTCGAGGAGATTGAGATCTCAAAAATTGAGCTCACAGGCTGGAACCCCCGGAAAAGCTTTGATGAGAAGTCTCTCGAGGAACTTGCGGCAAGCATCAAAGAACACGGGATCCTCGAGCCTCTTGTGGTCCGCCAGGTAAACGGTGCCTATCAGCTTGTCGCCGGCGAGCGCCGGCTAAGGGCTGCCAAGCTTGCAGGGCTTGATAAAGTGCCCGTAGTTGTGAAGGACCTCAGCGATGACCAGGTTAAGGAGCTCATGCTTATTGAAAATCTCCAGAGAGAGAATCTCAACCCTCTCGAGGAAGCCCAGGCAATTAAAGAGCTCCTGGAAAATTCGGGGCTGACTCAGAAGGAGCTCGGAAAGCGGTTAGGCAAGAGCCAGGCGTGGATCGCCAACAGGCTCAGGCTGCTGCAGGCACCTGAGGAGTTGAAGGACCTGGTTATTTCCCGGAAAATATCTGCCAAGCACGTTATCGCTCTTCTGCCCATAGCTCCCTACCCGGTGTTTAAAAAGAAGGTTTTGCCGGCGATTAAGCAATTGACCAGCAAAGGGGTCCAGCCCTCTGTTAGTCAGATACAGGAGATATCTAAGAACCAGATTAAATACGATTGGAAAGGCGATTATGCACTGAATCTCTCAGATTTGCCTATTGAAGTTGAAAAACTCAGAGATTACATAGATTTCTCAAAATGCAAGAAGTGCAAACACAAAATAAAGTATGACGGCGAGGAATACTGCCTAAACAGATCTTGCTTTAAAGACAAAATCAACAAGGCGAAGCATAAGCGCAGAAAGGACCTCAAAGATAAGGATATCGTGGATATATCAAAGCTGGACTGGGACTCATACAACTATCTTGGATATGGGGTTAACTTCGACACCTCAGAATGCAAGAATTGCAAAGATTGTAAGAGAACAACAAGGGACTCTCTGATTTGCATAAATACAAAATGCTTCGAGAAAAAGGATAGAGAAGCACGGAAAATACTAACAAAACAGAAAAGAGAGAACACTAAAAAAGCATTCAAATACCTCGACGAAAAGCTTTCAGAGATTACAGAGCTCGGAGAGAGGGAGCTGCGCTTTATTCTCAAAAATCTCTGCCTGCTTCTGTGGAGCGAGTCGGTTAAAAAGGGGCTTAAACCCTGGGGTGATGTGGAATCAATTCCAGCTGAGGACATTAATAAAGCGATGCTCAGGCTGATCATCACTGACAGAATAGTGAGAAGCTACGAAGACCCAAGCGTGGAGCTGGTTGATTCTATTCTGAAAGAGCTTCAGGAGGGAGGGCAGTGAACAGCGAGCAGGTTGCTTACCAGCTGGCAGATTTTGCGGATCGCCTGCAGGCCCAGGGCGTGGACCGCATAACTATTGCTGAGGCCCTGAGCCTGCTGAATACCAGGATACATCAGCACCTTGTGAAAGAGGCTCTTAAGCTTACCTCGCAGAAAAGAAAATCAGAGCTTGAGAGGCTGCTGAGCTATCTGCGTAATACGCCATACTTCGGGGACTATAAAATGAAGGTGGCTATCAGGTCTGGGTTAGGACTTTTGGAGGTGTAATTATGAAGATATGGGGAGGAAAAGGCTGGATTATGATTTTTGAAGATGATTGGTTACTTATAGGTATAGCTGGCATCAAACATGTAGGTTTTTACGCAGTCCTGGATATTCCCGGCTCCGTTTCTGCTGGATTGTATGATTATTTTGAAGTTGAATATGACCCAAATTTTGATTTTGTAGAATTTATCTTGCAGCGTTTAAAGGCTATTGAGGAAGGATTAAAAGCCTTGGAGGGAGGAGTATGAGATGCAACAATTGTCATTTTCTCGCTGATGAAGTAATTTCACTGAAAGAAATCGCTCTATTGAAAAATAAACTTAAACGAGCCATTGATAGAAACAGAGAGCTTGAAATGAGGATTGAAATCCTTGAAGAGAAACTTGAGAAACTGCTCCCGCCGGAGATATGGTAGTGGCAAAATGCGATTACTGCGAGGATGTAGCTGATTTCCTGGTATATCCAGCCAGGCGCGGGTTTAACGGTGGGGCCTTCCTCTGTGCCAAGCATGCGGTCAAGGTGATCAATGAAACTTATAATTTAAAAAATCGAGCTAATAGCATGAAAGGTAATACTTTTGCGCAAGTTTATAAAGATCATCAGTAATCACTTGCACGAAAGGTAATACTTTCGTGCAAAGAAGAAGAGTTGGGTTAGTTATGAGAAGAGAAGAAATTTCTAAAAAGCGGTTGAAATTTCAACAAAAAAGTATCTACTTTGAAGAAGCGTCGTGCGCAAAAGTATTACCGTTTGCGCAGGAGTGCACAACCTATGAAATATAATAAAAAAAGGGTTGTCAGTTGTAAATTAAAAGTTGAACTCATTGAGCACCTCAAAAGGAAGTACGGGAGTGTGAACAGGGGAATACAGATACTTGTAGAGAAAGACTATGAAGGGGTGGATGGGTTAAAGCTCCCTGCGAGCTCACGATTGAGGGAGGTATACCTTTTCCTTTACAGACAGCGTAAGGACTTCGATCTCAAAGTCAGAACTCAAATAGCAATACGCTGGCTTATGAAGCACTTCGAAGTACAGGAAAGGACTGCGAGGGCATGGCTGAAGAGCCTCGAGGCTGCTGGCTTTGTAAGGCTTCACAACTTCATCCTTGAAATCATTGAGAAGAGGGAATAGTGTTATGGGGAATATCAAAACATTAGACAACTTCATATCTTTCGAAATAGGTGCATTAAAACCGGGTAGGACGCCGGACATTTGCCCAGCCTGTGCTCATGAAATTAAAGTAATAAAAATAGGTGCACAATACTACAACCGTGCACAGTTACCTTTACTGCAAAAGGTGCGTTATGCAAAAGATTACGTGGTAAGAGGATGCTCACGTTGTGGTAGAGTTTTCTACTATGACAATGGGAATAAACGTCTAATCGAACTTAGCTTCAAATTTGAAGATTTTGAATTTCAGCAGTAAGTATAAACTGACGTCCTAGGAATTTCTAGAACTTTTGCGATCTGTGAGACAGTCATAAATTCTCTCATTGCATTGATTGCTTTCCGTAGTAGTATTCTCTCTTTTGATTCTCCTTCAAGCTCATCCTTCAGAAGCTCCTTATGAGCTCTCCTTTTCATTTTTCGATATTCCTCATAGATTTCTTTATCAAGCGGCGCTACCTCGAATTTATCAATTCTAGAAGGATACGACTTATTGAAATCAAAAAGAAAATCATCAAGAAACGATTTCGATTTTGTATTAGTCCTGTAAATTTTCACGATTTTTTTCTCACAAACCTGATGATTATTTATATTCAGCTTCTTCTCGACAATAGCAAAATATCCGACCAGCTTCCTTACTGTAATGTCTATCAAAGAAGCCTTTGGCACGTTCACCCACAAATTTACCTGCACTTCTCTGTAACACTCAAGCAATTTCCCGAGTACAACATTCAGACGCTTCATATATTCTCTGTTGCCCGCGTTCAGCCCTGCATCGTCGAAAACAACATTTGCAAACAGAAGGTCGTCCTCATCATACCGCGGCAGAGCGTATTTAACAAGGTTTTCAATATCAAAAAACACATGCTTTTTCACGCTAAAAGGCTCATACATCTCAGTGTCGATTCCAGAAATCAAAATAGGAGATTTTAGAGAAAAAATAGATTTCCCGGCGCCCCTGCTGCCTACAACAAGGCAGTCCGTCATAGTATTTGTTGTGTTTAACAGATATATTTCCCTGAAGTACTTAGTTGGGGCTCTTTCAAGAGCCTCGCTATTAAGCTCGTACTTCATACCACCACGCTCTCATCTTCAATTTCCCTGTCCATAACAGCAAAGAATATCCTAACCGCTGTCTCAATCAGCTCCTCGGGTTTCTGCATCTCAATATTTTCATCTGAAAGCTCGTCCCTTTCCTTTTTAAGCAAAAAAGGCGATAGTGCGACACGTAACCCTCTAAGCTTTGCCTGAATAGCCTGCAGTGATTCCGAGCCAGGAAGCATAAGGTGCTGCACATAGGCTGAAATCATAGGACCAATGATATTGCGCTGTACCCCGCTGAAGTACTGGGTCAGTATATGACCTTTCACGTTGTACTTGAGCTCTTTTTCAAACAAGGTTTATCCCTCCTGAATTATTTCCTGGGAAATTATGGCACTGTCTGGTTGATCACATAGGGTTTCGGAGGAGTCACATGCACAGCTCCTGCTTTGGCTGCCTTCGCTGCAGTGGCAGCGTGCTCACCACCAAAGCTGCCTGAGAAGAACAAGTACGCTATGATCCCTATGATGGCCACAAGCGCTACAGTGTGCTGATTCACCCCGCCGAACATCTTCCTAGCTTTCAATGCAAGCAGTCGCTCATATTTGCGTATCAGCCCCACGTCTTTACCTGATACACCTACCAGCACTGGTGCTTTAATCGATATTTCAGCACCGCAGTTAGAGCATTTGTTTTTCAATATCTCCGGCTTTGGTGAGAGAAGCCCAAGGCCAGAGATGTATATTGCTGTGGGTATACCACGCTTGTCGAGCCTTGCAACCTCGCGCAGCCTCTCTAGGGGTCCGATTGTCTCCTCTCCTGTCTCTGTTTTGATTATGACAGTATCAAGCTCATCTGCCTTCACTATTTTAGACGTTATCCCGCTATTCGCAATTATAATAAGCTTGTAGAACTCTATTCCCCTCATTCTCCATATTGTATGCTTGAAAAATACAAAATACAGTGGTATAAGTGCAGCAACGCCCATCAGCAGGTATAGCATAAAATTCATCATACCAATATAATTCACCACTTCTGATCACCTCCTCCTAAAAAGTTCAGCCAATTCTTTTTCTCTCTGATTTTAGCTCCGAGACCGTAGACGATGCGATTGATCAGGTTTCCTCCTCTACCGCATGAGAGTGCTGCTATCTTCATTGCTTCGTCTGAAAACTCTGTATCCCTGATTATCTCAGCCTGTGTCTCAGGATCATATTTCTGTGCAATTGCCTTTACAAATGCTTCGAGCCTCGAGGCAGAGAATATAAACTCTGCCTCTTCCCGGCTCAGAAACGATTTTTTTATGTTCTCGTGCTCGTCTTCGACTGTTCTCACTAATCTTTTGAATACATCCTCATATAGAGGCTCGTAGTCTGCCACACTCACCTTAGAAGCCCCAGAATATTCCACCATACGCTCGCCTCCTGTTGATTATTTCTTTCACCAGCAGGAGAGTGTGATATGAAGCTGTTGCGAATGCAACAGCACCAAACACCCTCACCAGTACAACAGAGATGAACCCAGAGACTATAAGAGACCACACGAAAACGGCTAAAGATACTGTAATGCTGATAAGCACATACACGAAGTTAACCGGTCTCCTCTCTGCCATGTGCAGCATAAATGCCCAGAGCGCAAAAAGCCCAAGGAATTCCTGTAGAGCTGGATCAATGTACTGAGTTGTTGCTATGCTGTAGGGCTCCGTGAGGATTCTCAGCGTTTGATTTACTGTTTCATTCTCCCAGACCATCTATTTACCCCCTGAGTTTTCTTTCTAAATCCCACCCAATTGCATTTACCACATATCCTAATAAAAATCCCTCAAAAAGTGCCAAAGCGCCATGTTTCAGTAGTTCCCAGTTTTTAATAAACAAGCCAGCCATCAATACAACAAGCGATGCAATATTCCAGCCATCTATGCAGGCCCTCATGTTTTCAAGTATTTTCTTTCTCTTTTCCAGCTTCACTCAAATCCCCCCGGAAAGGATATAATTACTCTATGCCGATGCAAGACCTTCTTCAGGTCCTTTGCTATCCTGAGCACCTCATCGGGATTCCTAATCGGACTTCCCCTCACTTCAACCTCCATGTTCCCGATTCTTAGTTTTCCCAGCATCACTTCAGGACCCTCCAAGTCTCTCAATATACGTTTTAGCCACATAGATTGCGTAGAATATCAGCACGAATGGCAAGAGCCAGAAAGGGGCCTTTCCAGCTTCGACAAGCCCGATGAGGGCAACACTTGAAAGGAAAAGCGAGCCTGTTTTTCCGAATCCCGAAGCGTTTCCTATACCATAAAAGAATAGAAGCGTAGAAAATACGATGAGCACATCCTTATAGCCCCCAAACATGCCGAAAAGCCATTGTAGTGGCGTGAAAACATCCATTGCAGGCTCGCTCACACGTTCACCCCCCTGAAGAACCTATAAATTGCAAAATATAGAAGCATATTAAGCGGTGCAAGAATAAAGCCTTTGAATATTGCATTAACATATGCTGGGGGATTACCAGGGAGGTCATACCTAAAGGCAGCCATGTTAAGAATAGTAGTGGCGAAATTGTAACCAAATTTTAGCATTATCTCAAAAGTGCCTAGAGGTCCGGGAAGATTGCTATCTGGGATAGGCGCCTTATAGTCAGGGACACCTGCAGATAGTCCAACGTACGTGAGCATCGCTCCGAATAGGATGTAAACCAGTGGCACAAGCTCAAGTACCCTCATAGCTAAACCTCCCGCGCAATGCGATCACTCCACCAACTACGAGCGTGAATATCAATATCTTCAGACCATAGAAGCCAAGCACAAAGAACAGTGCCATCAGCGCGATAAAGACTGGAATAGGAGGGTAACCTTTTCTTGCGAAGTATCCCGCACCGGTAGCGCTCAGAAACATTGCAACAAAAGGAAGCATCTTCAGTGCCACATCTCCAAAGCCCAGCCATGAGAGTATTTCCTGCGCAAAGCCTTTCGGTTCTATCTCGAAATCGTAGATTTGCCGTGTCAAAGCAAGCTCCCTATGCCTCTCCCCGTAGATTGTGCTATTGAGATTGTAAGAAATAGCGATTTCTATCTCATTTGAACTGAAAGCACTTGAAATGTTTATTTCTTCAGATGCAAGAGTAGCATTGCGTATGCATATATAAATTATGTTGTTTTTATTCATGTCCGGCGCTGTAACCTCAATATATCCGTTCAAACTGTCCCGGATTATTTGAATTTCTGAATCCCCATCGTAATCTGATGCAAAAGCTACAAATGGATCGTCTATGTAGAGGCGCAGAGAGGCATTGACAAGTGTGAACTGCGGGAGCGTTGAGCGAAGGTAAAGGCAGGGTGCAAAGGTACCATTTGCATCGAGCACGTTAGACGTGTCCTGCGAGGGAGGCAGGTGGTTGAATATGGTATAAACCACGCCGTCCCAAGCCTGGGAAACAAGCTCTCTCTGCAGAGGGAAGTAGATGTTTTCGCCCCTAAAAGAAACGGAGCGCTTGTAGTGTATGTATCCATCTGCAGAAATCTCCACATCATAAACAAGGTCTGGGTTGATATAGATTGGGCTGCTTGAATCTATTGTTCTTGTGTCAACAACTTTTCCGGCGTAGCTGAGGGTGAAGTTCACACCGCCGAGCGGTGAGAATGTCATTGCATCTACGGGATTTAAATATGCACGGTAGTAGCGGGTTGTTGGGATGTACGCGGTGAAGTTTGGGAGGGAAGGATTGACTATATAGTGCCTCATGCTCAGGTTATTGTATATTATGCTGATCTCGCTGTCATTGAGTTCTATGCTTCCCGAAGTGGTGCAGTAGTAGCTCCCATTTGCCAAGACGCAGAAGTTTTGCACTGTGTCGACTGTCAGCTCGTCCTTTACATATAGAGTATAAGCTGATGCGGTGCTGCAGAGCAATCCAAAAAATAGAATGAAGAGTAGAGTGCTGCGCATTGCTCCTTTTAGTCGCCCCGTCCGTAGAAGGCTCCAAGCAGTATCGAGACCACCAGCACCAGTGCCAGAATCTTCGGTATCATGTTGATCATTGTCTGGGTGCTCGTATCGCTAGTAGAAGCCGCCGCCTGGCTTGTAAAGTCTATGATCATCGGGTAGAGCATTGCGAATATGAAAATCACCACTGCTATACCAATGAGCCAGTTTATGCTCACTGCTCCTGCATTTTCCCGCAGGAAAACCCTGAATCGACTCCTCACGGGACCTGGAAGATCATCGAGCATGCGCTCTATGTCCTCTAATACGATTTCCCTAGCTTTGTCCTCGTCCTCAGCTGCAAGCTGCCTGAGTGTCTGCTCGTAGAGCCTCGCCTGTCCTACTGCTTGAGCAAAGCGTGTTTCTCCTACTAGCCCTTTCAACTTTTCCAGCGTTGGTTCAAACCTTCTTGGAATTTCTAATCCTATTTCCACCATTCTCACCTCCTTATGGTTTAATAGCCTCTAAACCATACACAGAAGCGGCATACTGGTCGTTTGCCACGAAGACGATGAATAACACCAGCAGGACTCCGACAAACAGCGCTGTAACGTTTCTGGTATCTTCGACGTCAATACCCCGGCGCTTGATAATGTAGATCATCCCTATGAGAAACACCGTGCCGAAGATGGTGATCAGCTTCTGGATCATTGAATAGCTCTGCTTATAGCTGGCAACCTCCTCAGCACTTAGACTCCCCTCCTGATATGCTTTCCAGATCGCTGCTATTTCGTTTGCACTCAACGCCCTGTCGTAGATGCGGATTTCGTCGTAGATCACATCTGTCTGTGAATCTCTTTGTATCAAGTCTTGAGTGATTTTTATTGGATTAATTGTATAGTCTGGCTCTGTTCCAGGTTCAACGTCTTTTGTTGCAATGAGCACGCCGTCTTTGTAGAAGCTGATTTTTCCTGTTGCTACATCGTAAGTCCCAGCGAGCATGTGCCATTTGTTTGCGCCTAATGGCGGGTTTCCTCCGTATTCTCCTGTATGCGTCCACTGACCCGCTATGTATATGCCGAAGTGTGCATTTGTACCAAGCTGTCCACTGACATTGCCAGACATTAAAACCCACGCGAAACTTAATCTCTTACCAATTGTTGCTTTCCAAGACGTTTCTGGCACGTCTGTAAAGTCTATCTTCTCTATTCTGTAAAATAGCAACACTGTTACAGATTTCAACTGCAAATCACTCGTGTTCTGTATCACTATCACATCATCGCTGCCCAACGCTATTCCCTTGCCAAATGCCCCGGTCACGCTGGTGAAAAGCACGTTGCCGTTGCTGCTGTTACTGTCCGTTACGCATGCATCGTATTCCCCTGTCACCAGGTTCTTCCAGCAGCTTGTGTTGCTGTCAAACTGCCCATCCTCAAAGCTGTATGCGTATAGTAGACTTGGATCATTGACCACCTGAATGTCATTCGGGAAGGTCAGCATCTCCATTGCCGACGCCTGTGCTATAAAAACTGCCACCGCTACCGCTACAAGAATGGGAAAAGCTTTTGTTTCCGTACTCTCACCCCCTTTTTGTTTTTCTTTTTACGATTACCGCGAAGGATGAAGTTCAGCGGGAAGTCGAGAGGTGTTGGCTCTCTAGGTACTGGAAAAGCAGGGGCGTGCTCACCGCCTTTCTCAGAGAAAGCTCTCAGCTTCCCGCCTACTTTCTGCATCACGCCGCCGGCGTACTTGCCCCAGAATATAAATATCGGATTTAAGACTGGTACGAAGCGTGGGAATTTCACCTTTACATCTTTTGGTTTCCGTGGAGTCGTCGGTTTTTTCTTTGGACCACCAGGAGGAATGAACAGGAAGAATGGAGGTATCAATCCACCCGGTGGCCGCTCTGGCCCTGAAGGTGGATTTTTTTCGGTCTTTCTAGGTCGAGGTTTAAATGTTTCCTTAGCCGGCTTCGGAGGAGTGAAAATATCAAAATCCGGTGTATAGGAGATAGACAAATCTGGAGAAGAATCGAGCGCAGGTATTGAAATGTTATTGCTCTTCTGAGAGGTCTTTTGCTGAGGCTCAATGGCTGGGAAGAAAAAGATCTGCTCTTTCACCGCATGCTTTGACTGAAGCTTTTGATCCAGCTGAAACGCATAGCCTGGTATAAATATCGTCTCTGTCTTAGCGCTCTGTGTTATTTCCTGGGAAATTTTTGACTGAGGCTCAGGTGCAATAATCGGCAGCGCTGGAGCCTTGCCTGGCTTTTCTAGTACAGGAAGCTCATGTTTTCCAAGCGGCCCGAGGCGCCTGACCTCAACGATGTTCTCCTCTGTCATTAGCTGCTGCTCCAGTGCTGAAGACCTACCACCGCCGCCTTTACCATGTTCCTCAAGCCCTACCAACCTCTCGAAGTTCTTCTCCGCCTCCGTCTTGCCGTAGAGCTTGTGCCTCAGGGCGCGTTTCGCCTCAGGTGTGCGTATGACCTTGCCCGTCTTGGTGCTTTCTGGCGTGAATGGCTCCTCTGCAGCAGTCTCCACCTTCAGCACGCGGTACTGTATCCTGCCTATCTCTGTAACGCCCGGCTCCGAGGGTGCACCCTGCGGCGACTTCACCACGTCAGGCACCACAAGCACTGGCTTGCCCCCTCTGATAGGCACCTCGACTATCCCTTTCCTGGTGAGCATGATGGGCGCTTCGGAGGGTGGCTTGCCCTTGCCTATGAAGACGTTGCGTCCCTCCTCCACTATCATGGGTATGCTCTTTGCTGGCTTCTGCCCGACGTACTCTTCTATGCTTGTCGTGTAGCGGGGTATGAACTGATATGTCTCGATGAACTGCTCGCCCTTCTGCTGCCTGAAAGTGTTGACCTTCATTCCCTCCAGCCTGCGGACGATGGCAAGCTCTTTCTGCGGCTGCCTGGGTGCAATATCTAGCGCGGAGCCCCTGAGCAGAACTTTTGAGGCAGCCTTTGCGCCCTTCTCAAACCCCCTTGCACCAGCTGCACCGGCGAGACCAAGCTCAGAAAAGTACAGCACGGCAAGCTCAGGGCGACCCATCTTTACAGCTTGGTAGCTCTCATAGCCTGTGAGCCCCGTACCAACCGCGCCTATTCCTATACCCACAGCCCTTGAGAACCCTGCTCCTTTGCTTCCTATCCCTGCCAGAGTGCCAAGAGCACCGCCTAAAACATATCCTCCTGCAGCAGAGGCAGCAATCTGCCCTAATATCTTCATCTCTGATTTGAGCACGTCAAGGGATTCTTTCCGCTCAGCCTCGCCACCTGAGAGAGCTCTATACCCGAGAAATGCAGTAGGCAGAATATCGCCGAACGGTCCAAGCGGCCCCCTGAGCGCGGCTCCTGTGCCAAGGTACTGCATAGCTTTCCTTTCAATTTCTGCTCTCCTCTGCTCCTCAGCACGCTGTTGCCGTTGCAGCCTCTCAATTATGCGATCTGGCGGTGGATAATAACTCTCTACCTTCGCCTCCCCTGTAACAAGAGCCCCTCCTATTTGCGCCTGCAGCGCCATCAGGTTTTTGTGAGTAGCTTGCTGCTGTTCCTGTTGGCTAGGTTTGGTTGCCTTTATACCTTCGGATGTTGTCTCGACTTCATAGCCCTGGCTTCTGAGTATATTTTTCAGCTGGAACTCTGGTATGCTGTTCTGCGGTAGCGGGTGGTCGAATGCATACCTCTGCCCATTGATCTCATAGACATACTGCTCCCCCCACTTCGTTTTTTGTACTCCGAGGCTTTTGACCTCGTAGCGTCTTTCTTGATGAGTATACGAGCTTGAATCTACGACGCCTGGCTTGGTATGATAGCTTCCACCGCCTCCCTTTGCAATGACTTCAGAATAAGAGCCAGAAATAAAACCTGATGGTGTCTTTCTACCAATAACGTGTCCATTCTCCCATATCCAACCAGCAGCATCTCGATATGCTATCTTTTTATCCCTTCCCCGGGACGAGATGCCCCGTTATTATAAGAAAGCAGGATCGTAATCGAAGATGGCTCTGGTAATTTATCACTCCCTGGTATCGAGAACACAGACTTCAAAGCTGGGGCAAGAGCTTTTAGAGTTGTTTTATAGAATCTCGTATCCTTTTTGACTTTAATCTCAATGTTTTCACCTATGACAAATGGATGCCCTCTCATTTCTATTCAATTAAATTTCTGCCAATTAGGGGTATATAAAAGTTATACCTGATTTGCCTGATTTGTCTAATCAGCTTTCCTCAAAACGAGCTCCCCGCGGTCTATCACCCACTTAACTTTATCGCCTTCTTTAAGTCCTACCGCCTCAGCCAGCACCCGCGGGATTGTTACCTTCAGGCTTCCAGAAACGTGGTGGATCGTGTAAGTTTTTTCTGCCATACTGAAATTGTTAATATTTTGCATATATAAAGAGTTATGCTTATATAGTAGGAGGCTTATAGAATTTTGGAGGAATCGGACGTGGTTTAAGGTTGCCCTCCCTCGGCTTGCCTTACCCACCGCTTAAGCCCTGGGTTTTAGGAGCTTTGAGGAAAAGGAGGTCTAACATGGTGGGTAAGGACATATGCATAAGCCAGTAGATTTTTGAAAGGTGGAGAGAGA
>JALUWC010000013.1 GCA_027019885.1 Geoglobus sp. | reverse complement strand
AAAGAATGTGGTAACAAATCTCAGACTGGCAGGTGTTATCCCCTCGCTCGCTGTGGGCTTTTTGCTTGCGGTGGCATTTTCGAGTTTTGGTGTTGGCATAGCAACAAGGATGGAGAGCATGGAAGGTTTCCAGATGATCATGGGAGTTCTGATGCTCCCTCTGATATTTCTGAGTGGAGCGATATATCCCATCAACGTTATGCCGGGATGGATGATGATGCTGGCCTATCTGAATCCATTGACATATGCGGTTGATTCTGCAAGGCATTTCCTTGTGGGAAGGGGAGCAAATTTCACCATTCTGCTTGATGTATCTGTTTTGATAATTCTGGCCTCAGTTTTCCTTGGAGTTGCCATGATTGCATTTGAAAGAGCAACGATTGAGTAAATGCAGGAATTCCACTCAACATTTTGAGGTATCCGAATTTTCGCTTGTGGGAAAAAGAGCGAACGTTAGCAAGTCATGTATTTGCTTGTTGTTCGTGCAATACCACCTTATCCAAATACTGAGGAAGTAGTGACTCTTCTGGAGCTTTCCTTATGAATGTCTTTTTCGTAGTTTCACATAGCTCAAGCCAGAGTGTTCCAAGAATTCTGCTGTTATACCATGAAACAAATTCGTGGGTATTATTGAATCTCCATCTATGCCTGTCGTATTCCAGCCAGAATCTTTCTACCTTCCCATTTGTCTGGGGATTGTTCCTTCTGAAAGGTATGAATCTTATTCTGTTATCTTCAAAAAACAATTGAAACGGTGATCTTCCACTTTTGTTGGAAGTATTCCACCAAACCCACCTGAAATGGCAGAGTGGTTTTGAGAGAGGTAGTTGAAAAGGTTATGAGATGAGGTGGATACATGAAGCTTGTTCTCGAGCTCTATCAGAAGGGGGACTCACAGTCAGAGAGGTTGCTGAAGGATTCAAAACCAGTTGACTCTGACATGCTCAACGATGACGCTGTTGTCTCATTTGATAAAGATGGCGAGATCGTGAGCATAGAAATCTGGAGAGCTAAGGAGTTAATTCTGCCGGTATTCCTCAAGACATCAAGTCTGTCAAGGAGATAAAGCTTTAAACTGTTTAAAGTCAGGCTGAGCTTTATAATTTAACTGAAACTTCGATTTAAAATTCATTCAAAAATATTGTATGTTCTTTGCCGAACTGACGTTTCTGGAACGTATAAACAATGTCCTAAGGATAATCTGCAGAAATCATTAAATTGAAATAGTCCAAAATTCGCAATAATGAATTATCAGCTCACGATTCCCGAAACCAAGAAGAAAGCAATACAGGAATTCGTGAAGGTACTCATATTATCTTCATCCTTAAAAACTTGTAATTAACACCTTCCATTTTCAAACGAACTTCGCGAATTGCGAGAAAATTTTTTAACTTCGTTTATTTTACTTAAACTGAAATAATTAATGGATTCTAAAAGGTGAGTGTATGAAAACCAAAGTGCTCGTTGTTGAGGATGATGAAGCAGTTCTCGAAACAATCCAGCTTATGCTCATGGGAGAGTTTAATGTTCTGATTGCCAGAACTGGCAACGAGGCCATCAACGTTTTTGAATTTGCTGAGCCTGAAGTTATTCTGATGGATATACTCCTCCCAGAAAAGGATGGTGTTGAGGCGACAAAAGAGATACTGAAAAGAGATCCAAATGTGATTGTTATCGGCATCACGGCCTATGCCAGAAGAAGAGGAAAGGAACTGCTTGAGGCTGGTGCAAGGGAGGTCATAGAGAAGCCATTTGGAAGGAGAATACTCATCGACACAATCAAAAGACATCTGAGATCACGCAAAGATTGAGATGTGAAGAGTACATCACCACCCGCGTCCCAGCAATTACCATGATCTATGTGTTACTTACCAGAACCTCTGCCCTTCGTGCGGCTATCACTTTCGGAGAATGAGATTTACAGCTGATTTGCAGGAGAACCAAATTTTCTATGCCAAAGAAGCACGGATGATTTGTAAAGGATTTTCTGATTTTTGAGAGGGTTGTGAGAAAAATCAGAAGTATTCAGAGATTCTGAGCGACCGGAGTGTTTGAAGGGGCAGCTTTACCGCAATTACTTCTACAGAGATAAGGAAGACAACATTTGGCATTTTAATGGCACTCTTCCTCAACAATACAGATGCTGTTTTCGATTTCGTTTTTGTAGATGGTATAGATGCTGTTATCAAAAACTCAAAAAATGTGAACAAAATTCTTCAGGAGAAAATGGATGGAATCGAAAATGGTAACGCTGATTACATTGAAATTCTGAAAGAGCTGTTTCAGTAGTAAAGCAGATTTCATAATGCCAGTCACTCGGTACAGTTGCTTTAAACGTGAAAGAAAAGTTATAAAAGATAGGACAGTATCGAGCGGTATGGAACTGCAGAAAACTAAAAAAGGGAGACTTTTCTTCGAAGCTGCGAAAGGAAAGATAAAAATATTACACGATGATTTTTTAACAACAGATTTGATAGATGAAAATTCTGTTGACCTGATTGTCACCTCTCCTCCATACAATGTGGATATTCATTACGGCTCCTTCAAGGATGACATTCCCTATGAAAAGTATCTTGAGTTCACCGAAAAGTGGTTGGGAAAAGCG
This sequence comes from Geoglobus sp., assembly GCA_027019885.1. Lineage (GTDB taxonomy): Archaea > Halobacteriota > Archaeoglobi > Archaeoglobales > Archaeoglobaceae > Geoglobus. The sequence continues at coordinate 2,070 of JALUWC010000013.1, read as the reverse complement.
TATTCTTTAATGAAGCCAGATGGAAGGATGTGTCTGAATATACCCTTGGATAAGAGTAAAGGAAGAAAAGGAGCCGGTTTTCAAAGTGTGTACGCTGATGTTGTGAACATTGCAAAAAAAGTTGGATGGAAGTACTTTTCAACCATAATCTGGAACGAGGGCAATATCTCCAGAAGGACTGCCTGGGGTTCCTGGCTCAGTGCAAGTGCACCTTACGTCATAGCTCCAGTAGAAGTGGTCATCATTTTCTATAAAGAAAAGTGGCAAAAAACAAACAAAGGAGTATCTGACATAACCAGAGAGGAGTTTATGGAGTGGACAAATGGATTGTGGACGTTCTCAGGTGAAAGCAAGAAAAAAGTGGGCCATCCTGCTCCTTTCCCTGTTGAATTACCAAAGAGATGTATCAAACTTTTCAGCTTTGTTGGAGATACCGTGTTAGATCCTTTTCTGGGAAGTGGAAGCACTCTGATTGCATGCGCTTTGCTGAACAGAAAGGGAATAGGGGTGGAAATAGATGAGAATTATTGTGATTTGGCCAAGCAACGGCTTATAAAGGAGGCTAAAGTAACTCAGAAAAAGCTATGGGGTGATTAAAGTGAGACGAGGATTTAAATGCAAAAAAGACTTGCTTGAAGAATTAAAACAGAACTATGACAATATCGTAGCAGATAGATACGGTGATAATTTTTTAGAGGCTCTTAAGAATTTTGACGCGTTGGCTGAAAATAGTCTGCGTACTATTCTTGAAAAATACTATCCTATCCAAAGAAGCAGAGATCAAGCATGGAAAACTTGTAAAGGCTCACTATACGAATATGCGGTATTCAGATGTATCCAAAGAATTGTCGAGAGTAATGCGGTATTGAAAAACAGAATTATGGCGATAATGGGTGATGAAGCTTCATCATCCCACAGAGATCAGATAATCATAAGAAATTGGAATGAAATTATTCCTGATATTGACATACTTTTGATCGATAGGAAAACCAATTCTGTAATAACCATAATATCTTGCAAGACAAGTTTGAGGGAGAGATTGACAGAAACAGCTTTCTGGAAAAGGGAATTGGAAAAGGCAAGAGATATGACAGATGTGAAGTTGATATTTGTGACAACAGACAAGGACAATGAGTTAAGAACAGAAACAAATCGGTACATTCTTTTACATGTAATTGACTATACATTCATAACAAACCTTGAGAAATACAACGAGTTGATAAACACTTATAAAAGAAAATATGGTGATAGAGACGATTTTGAGCAATTGCTGGAAAGAATAAAATCTATTGATGAAATGAAAACGTTTCTCATGCAGCTTCTGGAAATCAAAGATGATTAGATCAGTGCACAAACACAATTCCAAATGTATGAGCACATGGATACTCCTCAGGAGGTATTGGTCTTGCTCTGACAGGATAGAGTTCCCAGCCCAGCTTTGTGATCAGGTCTACAACATCGATGCCAACAGCCTCCATGGCAGGGCGGGATTTCAGAACGAACCTGCATCTCTTGCCTTTTAAAACATTGCATTCCTGCATCATGCAGAGAGCATGCTGACATGAACCTCCAGCAAATCCCATGGCAAAGTAGTATCCATCGCTAAATGCCTGTGCCTCAAGCAGTCCAACAGTCTCCATGTTTTTCCTGTAATGTCTTGCAATATCCTCATCCTTTTTTGGGTCAACAAAATCATCCTTTGGATCGACATCCCTTCTTGTAACAAGCGCATAGCTGTATTTTGGGATAATTCTGGCAATTTCCTCGGCTGTAGGGCTGTGTGGGGGGCAGTTTATGCAGTTGTTGTAATGATGACAGACAGAAATTCTGCACTTCAGCCTGAGCCTCTCATCCACCCTGACTATTGATGCTGGAACTATCCTTGCATCACTGCATCCAAGTTTCAGTGCAAATTCTCTATACCTCTCAAGGTCTTCCAGAAGCTCCTCCTGGCTTATCTCAGACCTGTATCTTCTTGGTTTCTGAAACATTCCGATATCCCTTAAAAATTCTCTGCTAAATCTGGCAAATTTATCATCTCTTTTCTTGATCTCCAATCCCGACTCCATG
>JALUWC010000012.1 GCA_027019885.1 Geoglobus sp. | reverse complement strand
AGAACCATTGAACTTAACTGCAATGGAATGTGGGCTTGGTAGAGTGGGAAATGGTGGTAAATGCGAATTATGGAAGCCGATTTTAAGGGAAGCTGACAGAAAGCTGGAGGACTGAACCGAGAAAAATAAAAATTAAGCCATCTGAGCAGTCCTAATTAACTTTGCAGCAGTCCGGAACGCCTGCACTTTCGGCTTCCTCTCTGCTCCCCTCAGACTCTCCGGCAGGAACAGCAGCCTCTTCAATCCTCTCAAGCAACCCCTCGATGAATTTCACGTAAAAAGGTCTGCAGCACCTTCCGGAGGGATTCGTCACGATACAGTGCCCTCCATTTCCTATCCCTGTTATCTCCTCAACCTCTTTAACGCTTCTCGCCCCTTTTTTTATTGCCTCCACAACGTCCTCCTCTGTAACCTGCTTGCAGTAGCAGAGAGGTTTTGGCGAACCTTTCTCCTTAAAAAACACTTTTGTCTTCACTTCCTTGACAGTCATCGTGACTCTTTCGTCAAAATACACCACGTCACAATCAGGATTCGGACAGAAGTGAAGATCATCGCTCAGCAGATGCCAGTATTCCGGGTTGAGATGATTGCCAGCAGTTATTTTCTTCACCTTCCAGCCTTCTGTTCCACAGATGCACTTCATTTTCTCACCTCTCTTCGTCCAGAATCTTTTCTGACAGCACCTTAACAGAATATGGTTCTGGAACACTCTCAACAACCTTTCTCTGGCTGATAATTGATGGATCATAGACAACCACAGCTATTCCCTCAGCGTAGCTCACGTCTGCCTTGACAACCCCGTTAACCTGCAGAAGGGATTTCTCTATTGCCTCAGCGCAGCTCTCGCAGGTCATATCATCCACCTTAAGTTTAAGCTCCCTTAACTGAGATGTGGAGCTGTGTATAGCGCTGGCTACTGCTTTATTCGGTTCCTTAGATACCGATGCGGTAACAAAGGGAATCACTGCAAAGTTTATCAGGCCGAAGATAACTGCGAATGTAGCTATGGTTGTGGCAATGAATCTGCTCTCACTCGTTAGCAACTGTTTATAGCTGCAGGCACACTGTTTTGCCCTCTTTCTTAAATGGCTCGCTATGGATAGTAAAACAAAGGCGACTCCAGCCAGTATGAAATAAGTTCTGTATGCTCCTATTGATGCTGCAAGAGCTAAATTGCCAGCACCTATGAGCAGCAGAATAAGAGAGCCGAGACAGCAGGCTGAGGATATCAAACCTCCAAGAGTACCTCTAACAGCAGCGAGAACCTCCATATCAGATCATCCTCTGGATTTCACCTTTTCTGCAGCATTTTCCAGCTCCTCTCTCAGCACCCCACACTTCACAAGCTGTCTCTGATATTCCTCCATGTAATCCTCAAGGGCATCGAGAATTCTGCATGCAATCTCGCTCATCCGGTAAATTCTTCTTTTGCCTCTCTGCTCCACCTCAACAAATCCGCAGTTGAGCAGGCACTTCAGATTATGCGAGACTCTGCTCTGCTCGTAGCCAAGCCTCTCACATATTTCCGAAACACTGAGACCTCCTTCTTTCCTGAGGAGAAGTACTATATCGAATCTCGTTCTATTATTCAACACCCTTGCAAAGTGCTTCCATGATTCAAATATCATATGAAATTGTCATCATGAATGGAATTTAAATTTTACTCTGCATTTTCCATGTACGGCAAAAAATAAGTGTATGGTTAAACACTCAGAGAGATGCCTTTCCACTGGAATAAAGTTGTGAGGTCCGGCAGTTCTGCACCTGCGATAAATATCAGCCCGATTATAATGCTGAAGATGGCGGTGAATACGGCCAGATACTTGTAAACAGATCTTCCCGCGCTGACATACCCATACGCACCCATGACGCCCATGATTGTGTTTGTTAATACAATTCCAGCTACGAATGCCATTATAATCTGTGCCGAACTCCAGATACTGCTTATTCCTGCAGTGAGAGAGATTGCGAAAATGTATATCTGTGTCGGAGTTTCAGCACCGATTCCATGAATCACACCTATTGTAAATGCAGAGGCATTTCCATAGTTCATGAGTAGCTTTCTGTCCTTTACGGGTTTTCCGGTTATTTTCGCATTTATCCAGTCAAAAACTCTGAGAATACCATAAAAGATCAGGGCCCATCTCGGAAGCAGTCTGAGATGATCGCCATGCTTGTTTAGAGCGTAAATCACATAAAATCCGAGAGCAAGCAGTGTCAACCCTACAATTTTTTCCATCAGCGTATCCACGCTGTTCGGGAGTGTAATCCCGATTAACAGTGCAGAAAGGGCAAGAGCTGTAATGACACTTGCATGTCCAACTGCATATAAAAGACTCAGGATTATTCCTGACTTTTTTTCTGTTTGAGTGCTTGTTATATCCGAAATTGCCGCGATATGATCCCAGTCTATACCGTGTCTCATTCCTATTACCAGTGCAAATATGATGAGGGATATCTCATTCAGGCTGGACATGGTAACACCTATATTTTCGTAATTCATATTTGTTATTAACTTCTAACCAAAATGTAACACGCATTATTTATACTTTTTCCCGAAATTATACGATTTTTCAGCAAATTCCTGAGTGAAGTTATGAAGGGAAAGCAATTTGATACATGATCTCTTTTCTCACACTTTCAATTCTTGAACAAACTACCATCAAACCTTTCCATCCAAAGAGACACTATAATTTATCTTTTCAGAGGAGACAAAGCAATGAAAAACCGAAAAGGTTATTTGTGACAGTTTGTAACTGTGAATGTCTTTTCAGTCGGGATGGTTGTTGATTTGGGATTCAGGGAAAAGAAGGTGTTGCAGAGTTGGTTGGGAGATAGTATGGCAGGGTCATAAAAATAAAGATACCTTATTTTGGTTGGTGTTTAGTTGAGGAGCAATTTGAAAGTGATGGGGTGATCTCAGCTCTTCCACACGGGCTTTCTCTTCTCAAGAAATGCATTCAGCCCTTCAACAGCATCCTCGGTTTTAATAAGCCCGTTAAGGTATATGTCGTTGATCTTCTCCATGATCGCATCAAAGGAAAGAGCTATTGAGGCTTTCAACGCCTTCTTGGTAAATTTCAGAGCAGCAGGACTCTTTTCAAGCAGTGAATTAATGTAATTTCTGATCTCTTCGTCAAAATTCTCGTCACTGAACACTCTGTTCACAATACCCATTTCCATTGCTCTCTCTGCAGAGACGGCATCTCCTGTCAGTATTATCTCAAATGCATTTTTCCATCCAATCATTTTCGGCAGGATGGCGATTGCAATTGGCGGATAGTGGGCAAGAGTTATTTCAGGATTCCCGAGCTTTGCATTCTGTGATGCAAGAATTATGTCACACGCCATTGGAATCTCAAAACCCCCACCCAATGCATATCCCTTTACAGCCGCAACAGTAACTCCATTGTAGTTGAGAATCTTTCCTATCAGCTCTGTGAACGTTCTTATCATTTCAGGTGCTTTGTCAGGGTAGTGTTCTTTTATCTCGGCTCCGGCACTGAAGTGCTTTCCTTCATTGCCGATCACTGCAATATGCGCTTCATTTTCCGATTTTTCAACAGCATCAACCAGCTCATTCATCATTTCCATATCTACGATGTTTAAAGGTGGATTTGCGAGTTTTATCCATGCTACACCGTTTTCAATTTCGAGCTTTATTTTGCTGTATGCCATGATCCAACTTGTCTTGGACATATTTAAGGATTACTATTTAAAGATTGTTTACATTGTAAAAAGAGAAAAGTATAAATTGTTCATGTTTTATAATTTAAATTGGTGGTGTCCATGGCATTCAGACCCGAAAAACTGATTATAAGGCCCATGAAAAAGGAGGATTTCGAAGAAATAGTTAGAATAGATGAGCAGTACACAAAAACAAGAAGAGAAGAGTATTATAGGAGGTTGCTGTGGGAGATACTTGAATCGGAATATGCCATAGTCACCTCTCTAACAGCCGAATACGATGGAAAGGTTGTTGGGTACATAGCCGGAACAATATTCTCCGGAGAATTTGGCATTCCTGAGAGTGTGGCTTACATAACAACAATTGGAGTTGATAAGGAATTTGCAGGCAAAGGGATAGGTAGAGAGCTCTTTGATCAGTTCATAACCAATGCAAAGGGAGTGGGAGTCAAGAAAATATTCACGCTGGTTGAGTGGGAAGACTGGGCTTTAATGGACTTCTTTAGAAAAGTTGGGTTCAGACCTTCCGGCTCCATGTTAAATCTTGAACTTGAAATTCCTTAGCTCAGCAAATCACCCTGAATTCCCAATTTTTGTTTTATTTTTGATTGGTATTTTTTCCAAAATTCAGTTGAATGTGTAAAACTCAGAAACCTTTAAATTTTACACTGTCAACCTATAAATCATGATAGCCCAGTACGGTTACAAGGATGGTTCGGGAGTGTACTACATCTCCATAGACACTGACAGATGTGATGGATGTATGGAATTTGAAACTCCAAAATGCATTGAGGTCTGCCCTTCAGGTGTGTTTGAGGTTGGAGAGGATGAAATAGACCCCTTCAGAGAGGAGCCGGTTGCAAGGGTCAAGGAGGAGCACAGAAACAAGGTCAGATTCAGCTGTGCACCGTGCAAACCATCATCAGGGTGGAGTATTGAGCAACTTCCATGTGTTTCATCATGCCCTAAGAATGCGATAAATCACTCGTGG
>JALUWC010000011.1 GCA_027019885.1 Geoglobus sp. | reverse complement strand
CTCCTGAGCCTTGTGATCATCACCATCCCGCTCCTTCACATCATAGCCACAACAGTGATAAATGGCGCCCAGTCTTTAACGCTTGAATTCTTCACTTCTCTGCCCAAACCTCCGGGGGAAGAGGGAGGAGGAGTGGCAAACGCCATTCATGGAACGGCCATACTTGTGGCCCTTACAATGCTCATAAGCATTCCGGCGGCGCTGCTAACAGCAGTTTACCTCTCAGAATTCCCGGAAAGCAGGTTGAGGGACTTGATAAGGCTGCTTAACGACACGTTCATGGGGACGCCCAGCATAGTTGCCGGAGTCTTCGCCTACTCCCTTCTCGTGACAAAATTTGGGTTCTCAGCTCTGGCGGGAGCCTTTGCACTGAGCGTTTTAGCTGTTCCAATGATGGTTAAGACCATGGAGGAGGCTTTGAAGCTCGTCCCAGCAGATATCAGAGAGGCTGGCCTGAGTCTGGGAATCAGGCACTGGAGGGTTATCACCAGCATAGTGCTACGAACAGCCATGCCGGCCATCGCATCGGGAGTCCTTCTCACAGTTGCAAGGATTTCTGGAGAGACGGCTCCGCTGCTCTTCACGGCCTTCGGCAATCCAAACTTTGCCGGAAGCGTTCTGGAACCGGTTTCTGCGCTGCCCCTGATGATTTACGTTTATGCCATCTCCCCCTACCCTGACTGGCACCGCAAGGCCTGGGGAGCTTCCCTTGTCCTGATGATTGCAGTTCTGAGCATCAACCTGATAACGAAATACAGGCTGAGGAGGAAGAGGTGACGGGATGAAGGATAAAATCGTGGTAAAAGACCTGAATGCGTGGTATGGTGAGTTTCAAGCCCTGAAAGGCATCAATCTCGCCATCAAGGAGAATGCAATAACAGCAATTCTCGGCCCGAGCGGGTGCGGCAAGAGCACATTCATCAGATGCCTTAACAGGCTCCACGAGCTAAGGAGCGATGCTAAAATTGAAGGTGAGATTCTGCTTGACGGCAGGAGCGTTTTCAGCATGGACCCGGTGGAGGTCAGAAGGAAGATCGGGATGGTCTTTCAGCGCCCAAATCCTTTCCCAACCATGAGCATTTACGATAACGTTGCTATCGGCCTGAAGCTGAACGGAGTAAGGGATAGGGATACCTTGGACAGGATCGTCGAAGACAGCCTGAAAAAGGCCGCTCTGTGGGATGAGGTGAAGGACAAGCTGAAAATGCCGGGGAATAGTCTGAGCGGAGGTCAGCAGCAGAGACTCTGCATTGCAAGGGCCATAGCGACCAATCCTGAGGTCATACTATTCGACGAGCCCACCTCAGCCCTCGACCCCATCTCCGCTGTGAAAATTGAGGATCTGCTGGTAGATTTGAAGGAGAACTACACGGTTGTTATAGTCACCCACAACATTCAGCAGGCCGGGAGGGTTAGCGATTACGTTGCCTTCTTCTGGATGGGAGAGCTGGTTGAGTTCGGCAGGACTGCTGAGGTGTTCGAGAATCCGAAGGAGGAGCTTACGGAGGCGTATCTGACGGGGAGGATTGGATGAAGACGACAGATCAGATGAGGACTTCAGAGAAGAATAAGGTTCTTTTCGTGTGCATCCACAACACCTGCAGGAGTGTTATGGCTGAAGCGGTATTCAACAGCCTGGCAAAGAGCTGGAGGGCTGAAAGCGCCGGCATTGAGGCTGCTGAAGAGCTCGATCCTGTCGCTCTGGATGTTATCAGGAGCAGAGGTTACAGGGTTGAGAAGGCGGAGCCGGTGAGCCTTGAAAATGTGGAGCTAAGCAATTACAGGCTTGTTGTAACCGTCTGCGATGAGACAAGTTGCGTGAACATCCAGCATCCAAACGTTGAGAGGTGGCACGTGGAAGACCCGAAGGGGAGGCCGGGAGAGGTTTACGAGGGGGTTTTTGAGGAAATAGAGGCAAAAGTGAAGGAGCTTTTAGGGAAGATCGGGGATAAGGATCAGGGATAAGATTGAAGTTGTTGAAGAATAAAACTGTAAGGAGGGCAGAAAATGAAGGCTCTTGATTTGAAGCTGGAGAAGATTAAGGATGAAATACTCAAGCTTCACGAAATGGCGAAAGAAGCCATGGCTCTGTGTCTGGATGCCATGTATGGTGATGAGGAGAAGAGGGAAGAGGTTTCTGAAATAGAAAAGGAGGCTGACGTGCTCAACACAGACGTTGACAACGACTGCCTGATGGCTGTCGCACTATACCAGCCAGTTGCGAGGGATCTTCGCTTTGTGGCCAGCATCATGAGGATGTCGGCAAACTACGAGCGAATTACAGACCTTGCAGACAAAATAGCCAGGTTCAGAGTGCAGAAGAGGATAGCCGAGGAGGAGCTGAGGCTGATGCAAAAAACGCTGCTGGAAATGTTTGACATCATTGCTGAGGCTCTGGAAGGGGACACCTCTGGTCTGAGGGAAAAACTGGTGAAAAGGGATGACCTGCTTGATGACCTCTATCTGAAAGTTATTCAGAAATGCAAGGAGTCCATGAAGAACCGGGAGGATATAAACGATGCTCTCATAGCCATATTCTCAGCCAAACATCTGGAGAGAAGCGGGGACATCCTTAGCAAGAACGGAGCGAGAATGATTTTCATCGAAGAGGGAAGGAGAGTCTGGATAAAGTAGCTTTGTGATATATGCGGATCTCGAACAAAAGACATTCAAAGCAGCAGGCAATAACGCAGGCCTCTAAACATGTTTGTATGACTCTCCTTGTCTATTTTAACGGACAGTTAATTTTATGATCAAAAAACTTAAATACATCTTAATTCGATACATCGAAGTAAGAGGTATAAAATGTCTGACAGAAAAGACAGGGTATTCAAGAAACTCAGAAAGGAGATCCGATCAGGCATGTACGCATACTTAGTCCTGAACATCCTGAAAAGGGGAGAACTGCACGGATATGGAATAAGAAAAACATTCGAAAGTCTGAGTTCAGGGCAACTGGTTCCAAGTGAGGGATCGTTATACGACTTGCTTAAGGGTCTTCAAAAGCTTGGGCTCGTAAAGAGCTACTGGGTTGAGGAGGATGGAAGGCTGAGAAAGTGCTACAGAATCACTGATCTGGGTGAGGAAATCCTGATTGAGCTGGAACACGAGTTGAAGCTTTTGAGTGATGTTATTGAAAAACTGGAGGTGAAAAAATGAACGAACAGCTGGCGCTTTCCGCTGTTATGTTTGGTATCGGAGTAGTTGTGTATCTCCTTAGAGATACGCCGAATCCTTATGTCGGAGTCAGATTCGGATACACGTACCTCTCAAAGGAAGCTTGGAAGAGGGCGAACACATTTGCAGGAATATATAGCATGATGGCAGGATTGTTCCTCTTAATGATAACCGTAATTTTTAATCCTCCGAGGATGGTGTTTATTGCATTGTTATTGCTCTCTGTTGCAATACTTGTATTTCAGAGCTACAGGATTGCCAAGGAGACTTACGAGAGAGAAGACCTGAAAACTCCGGTGAAGGCCATAAAACCTGTGAAAATGGTGGGAATCAGGCCTTACCTGGTAGTTCAGCTCATCCCAGTTGTGCTATACTTTTTTGTAATGTTGATGTTCTGGGATAGACTGCCCAATACCGTTGCGGTACATTTCAATGTAAGAGGCACTCCGGACAGTTATGCGGACAGATTCAGTGGTGCTGTTATCATACCTGTGGTTGTGATGTCAGTTGTGCCGGCGTTAACACTTCTAACATCGAGAGAACCCATGCTAATACGTTTTCCCGTGTATGGGCGGGGACAAAAGGCCATTTTCACCCTGCTCACAGGTTTGCAGATTTTCACATCAGCTCTCGTAACCTCAGCTCTGCTTTACAATGCTGGAATTGTGTCGGGAGGTTTGACAGTCTGGCTTGCGGTGGGTGTTACGGTGTTTCTGCTGGCATGGATCGGGTGGATGTGGCGGATTTACAGAATTCCGGAACAGTACAAGGCACGTTAAATAAGCATCTCCCGTGCATGCATCACCGGTAGATCAGCAGAATCCTCATCTGATTCCTGACAGCAGATCAGCACACCCATCAACATGACTGAATCTCTTCCCATGTTTCTCTGATATTTCAACAATCCTTCTGAAGGCCTGTATGATGTCAGATGGATCACTGGAAATTTTTACAGTCCGGGCAAACCTCGGATGCCTTCCGAGCTTTCCCCCAGCCATGATTCTGAATTCAATGTCCCCGCTTATTGCATTCTGATCGCATGCCCTCATGCAGTCCCCGCAACCAATGCAGTTTTCATTGAAGCTCGGATAACCATTGAAATCTATTGCATTCTCCCTGCATGCTTCATGGCACTTCCCGCATGACACGCATTTCTCTGGGTCAAGATGTGGGATTATGAATGCGATAACACCAAAATCCTTTATTTGAGGTGCAGCACAGGCATTTGGACATGCAGAGAACCCTGCCTTCACTCTTTCATGGCTCCTCTTTGCTGAATGGGATGAGGTGAACGCTATTGATTCAATTTCCTCCTTGAGAGATCTGAGATCAAACAGAGAGTTCCTGCAATGCCTGCAGAAGTCTATTTCAAATCCATTCTGGCTCACATTAAAAAATTGCAGGGCGTTAAGATAACAGTATCCCCTAAGAACTTCGGTCAGTAAAGTCTCTTCTTTCCCTCTCCCGGAGATAGCGAGTATATCTCCTCAGGTTCAACAACCAGTGCCCCCTTTGGACTTCTTCTGCCCCCTGTTTTTCCTTCAACAAAATTTCTTATCTCGTTGAAGAATTCCCCACTGTAGTCTATCCATGCCTTTCCCTTAACAAGATAACCATAAAATCCCTTTTCACCCTTTTCAGCAAAGCCTACACTCGCTCTCCCTGTTTTTTCAACGTTCCTTGCGGTTCTTTTTATGAAATTGTAGGCAACAACAACCCTTCCATTCATGTACCTGACAAAGCATACCGGGGCAAGATGTGGCATCTCGTCGCAAGTTGATACCCAGAAAATCCTCTGGCTGCAATCTCCCTCAAACATTTTCAGAATCTCATCCCTTTCCATGATAAATTCGTGAAAAAATGTAATAAAAGCTTTTCAGATGACGTTCTTCGCCCTGCACAGCAGGCATCTTGCAGGCTGGATGTCTGCTGTGGCGCATCCCTTGCAAAGGTTCACAGGAGCAAAGGCTTTCTCAGGATTCAATGCGATCGCATTCACAAGCACGGTTATGCTTGGAGGCTCAGGTGCAAGAAGGCAGGGCATATCCACAAATTTCATGAGCGAGGCAAACCTCGTTGCAGAGTTGCAGAATGGGAAGGCATAGAGCTCTCCTGAATTGAGGTAGGCTGATTCCTCAAGCGGGGAAAAGTCTATCGTGAGATCCCTTATTCTCCATCCATCCCTGCCTATTCTCTCCCCTCTGGCTGCAAAATCCATGAAATCGTTCACATGCAATTCTCTCACAATGTACCTGTTGAACTGATTTCCGATAATGCTGTGGTAGAATCTTTCTGTAAAGAGTCTTGTGAGCATTTCTGCTGTAAAGCCCTCATCGCTGAGAATCCTGTAAATGTATGCTGCCGATACACCTGTGAAAAACGTTGACAGATCGAAGATGTTTTTGACATGCCCGTTTTCAATTGCATTTTTCATGTTTCTCTCAAGAACTGCATAATGAGTCCTGAGAACATCCATGTTCATCTCATCCCTGCAGATGCTGTAGTACTGCCAGCCAATGTGGTGACCGACATCTCCAACATGAGTCGGCAGGACGACTATATTGGTAGGATGCACGTTCTCTCTGAATGCCATGTCAATAAAGGGTGTGAACTCCCCGATGTAAGCTTTGTAATAATCCTCAGGTCTGAATGACTCAAATCCAAATGACTTCATGATGCTTGTCTGCATCTCAACAGGCTCGAGGAGCATCCTCTTCATTGCTCTCTTCTCTGCCTCCAGCGCTTTTTGAATGCTCCCCGTTTCTCTGAGAACAAGCAGAAACATGTCTCCAAAAACATAGGATGTCAGCAGTCCCCATGACTTGCTTGCAAGAACTGTTTTTGCATGCTCTCTATCAATTCCAGCCCACTCCACAATTTTTGCGAGAACGCTTAAGGTTGATCCGGGAATGGCTGCAAAGTCCTTGGCAGATGTGACGCCATAGAATCCGTTTGCAAGCCTCATCGCCTCAATGCCCACTATCTCATCGCTCTCATCTACGGTTCTTGCAAGAATTTCAACGCTCTCCCTGAATGATGGGTCAAGCTCCTTCAACCTCTCAAAGGCAACGGGTGTCTGCATCCACTCAAGGAAGGCTGACTCAAATGGTCTGATTGACTCCGTCAGCGATGTGAGAGTTTTGTAGTGAATCAGAAGGGACATTCTGTAAAGCTGAAACGCCTCATCGCTCTGATTGTCCAAGGCTTTCATGCCCTCAACAGCCCTGACAAAGTTTTTTGCGTGATCAAATCTGAAGTCATCGAATCTGAAGGATTCTATAGCCTTCACACACTCATACTGAAGCTTCAATCCGTTTTCTGCCACCTCCTCAATCATACCTCTCACCTATGAACTCATGCAATTCCATGCTCATTCCCTCTTTGATCTCCTCAACGATGTATGCACTCTGAAATGCAATTTCAGATCTTTCGATGGGCCCGTAGAATATGAAGTCGCTGAAAAGCTGGGCAACGCTGTCAACGCTGCTTACGAGAATTCCTGTATCAAGCTCTTCTTTCAGGTAATCTGCCATGTAATAGCTGACATTGGCCGGCCCGCAACCTGCCGGATGGGGGTAGGTTGACCTCACAAGCAGAAGGGTTTCTACGACCTCCCCAAGACTTCTGATGTCTGTGGGCACAACATCGATCATAATGTTCTCTATTCCAAGCTTTCCTGCTTTTGGTATGAGCCCTTCCTTTCTTCCATCCCCTGAGAGCAGAAGAATCCTCCTGCTGGGGGATGTGTAGGATGGGTCATAGTCAAAAACAACAGCATTCTTTACTCCAGCCCTTTTTATGCTTTCAAGCTCCTCACTTGTGTTTATTGGGTTTATGGAGTTGTATATAACTCTGTCAGCAATTTCAAGCTCCTCAACGTATCTGAGCCCCTCAAGCCTCGCCTCAAGATATCCGTCGAGAATGAATGGTCTGTCAGTGACATCAGCCACAAAATCAAGGTACCTCACGATTGCGTCTCCTGTCTCTGCAACAACATCCAGAATCCCCTCTATTCCGTAGGCATCGGAGAGTTCTTCCTGCTTTGCCACGAGTTCCTCAGCTTTTTCCCTGTTGAAAACTCCTTTATTTGGATCTTCTACAATTCTGTGGCGGGAATAGAAAATGCTCCCGATGAGCACAACTCTTCTGAAATCAGGCCACGACATGTTGAAAGCGGAAGATTAAAATTATTATGCATTTCGGTTTATCCCATGGAAATAAAGGCAGTTGCCATTGACATAGATGGCACTCTAACCGACAAAAAAAGAAGCCTCAATTGCAGGGCAGTTGAGGCTCTCAGAAAACTTGAAATTCCGGTTGTTCTTGCGACAGGAAACATATCGTGTTTTGCAAGAACTGCAGCCAAGCTCATTGGCGTTTCCGATATCGTTATATGCGAGAATGGTGGTGTGGTTAGATTCGAGTATGATGGGGATGATACAGTCCTCGGAGACAAGAACAAGTGCTACAGGGCTCTGAAGGCTCTCGAAAATGAGTTTGAGGTTGTACTGCTCGATGATGACTTCAGAAAAGCTGAGGTGTGTTTGAGAAGAACTTTCAGGAAAGAGGAAGCTGAAAAAATTCTCACAGGATATGGAGTCAAGCTGATCGACTCAGGTTTTGCATACCACATCATCGATGAGAATGTGAGCAAGGGAAAGGCACTCAGGTTTATTGCGGAAAAGCTGGGGATTGATGTGAAGAGTTTTGCTGCCATAGGCGATTCTGAAAATGATGTGGATCTCTTTGAGGTTGCCGGTATTGGCATAGCGGTTGCAAATGCCCATCTGAAGCTCAAACAAATTGCAGATGTTGTGACATCAAAGCCAAATGGAGATGGAGTTGTTGAGGCGCTTGAGTTTCTTGGATTGATCTGAAATCTATTTTAGGATATAATTCCCGGAGTTGTCTATGGCCATGATCACATGCTCTGCTTTCGGGATTGTTGCCATGTATTCCTCCTCACCGAATCCGTAACCACCTATCGGTTCCATCACATACCTTCTTGCAAGCTCCATCTCCACATAGTGCCATACCGAATCGTTTCTGTATGCTATCAGGACTCTGTGAATCCCGCTCTGTTTGTCCTGAATCAGTGCTTTCACATCAACACTCCCGTTGTGTTCTGTTTCTTCAACCTTCCTGATTTCCGGTTTTTGCGAATCCTTGAACTGAACAATGACATGATTCGTTCTGCCATCCATCCTGTCATCTGAGAAAACGGCGTAAATTTTTCCATGCGAAATGGCTATTTTTGGCATGAAAATCTCATCTCCATTCAGTTTGAATTCAGAAAGCTTGCTTTTGCCCTTCCATAGAAAGTATATTTTTGCATAGTCCCTGCCAGTGACGGGAAGAATGACAACATTTTCTGTTACCACAGGCGCACCTGCCCTCTCATCTCCCTCAAGCCTGAATTTTCCTGCGATTTTACCGTCGAAGTTCAGGGTGTACAGTTCAAGTGGCCTCTCTCCTATGTTTCTCGGAGCGTAGATTCTGTCTCCAACAGCAAGGAACGCATTGGTGTTTACATCCTCTCCTCCAGCGATGTTTTTCTCCCAGAGAAACTCGCCATTCGATGAAATTGCAACCAGTTTCCCCCCGCCTATAAAGAGAATCCTTCCGTCTCTGTATAACGGCGTGCTCACCGCATCTTTGTAGGTGTATCTCCACAGTTCCCTGCCTGTTTTTATGTCAAAGGCATGAATCGAATTTCCTCCTTCGGAGGTGGCAAAAAGAATTCCATTCCCGTATGCCAGCCCTCTGACATTTCCGCCTATCCTGCCTTTCCAGACAGCCTTTCCATCCTCGGTAAAGCAGTATATGTATCCTTCATCTCTGACAGAACCCGCACAGACTTCCCCATCTGCAACGAGAAGGTTTGAGGTGGTGGATGATCTCGACGAGTCATTTTCCTCTGTTGGCATCTCAACCTTCCACACAACTTCCCCGCTGGTTTTGTTTAGTGCGATAATCATAGCATCTCCAGCATCGAGGTAGGAAGATGTTGCCACATACAGGTACTTGCCCAGTCCGTAAGCTTCCACGAATCGATTGAGTCCCAACGCCTTCCACTTTGTCCATGGCTGCGGATTGCCAATTTTCCTTCCCTCGAGACTGTCAGAATAGATTTCATCTCCCCATACAAGCTCTCCGTTTTTTTCACTTAAAGCGTATACTCCCTGTGAATCTGCCAGAAATATCAGCCCATTCTCGACCAATGGCGTTGCAAGGAATCCGTTGATGTTCGCGCTTACGTTTCTGATGTAACCCACCTCTGGCACCCTCGGAATCTCACCGGGGATGGACAGGGTATTTCCTCTGTCAGATTTAACAAGTTTCCATGTATGGTTCAGGTCTGGTAGAAACCTGATGACAGCATCCTCCGGTGGGAGATCTGTTTTCAGAATCTCTTTTCCGTAAACCAACCTGCTTGTTTCTTTTGTTTCAGGCGTTGCTTTTGATTCAGGGGTTGTTTTCAGTTCCGGTCTGTTTTGAGAGCATCCAGAAACAATTACTGCAAGAACAAGAATTAACACGGCTAAATATCTCATCTCATTTGGCTCCCTGGTAGATGACGTCTATTTCAGTATATCCATCTCTGCTGATCTCTATCTGGATGTTGCTGGTCTGTCTGGTTGCAAAAATGCTCATCTTTCCATCAGATGTGCCTGCTGTGACTATCTGCCATCCCTCGCCTGTTAACTCGTTCTGATACCAGCTCTTTATTTTTTCAGGAGAATCATGACTCCCATATGTTGTGGTAATCATTTTCATATTTCCGTAAGTTGCAGAGGTGTGATCGAGCATAACAGATCCCGGATATCTCTTCACCGGTTCTTCTCCCTTGGCAATGTCTGAGGGGGGGAGTTGATAAATTGTAGCGTGAACAGAGATCTGTGTGTATTCAATGTCGGATGTGGGTGAATATATGCTGATGTCCACATAATCGCCATTCTTTGCCGCGTTTACACTCATCACATTGTGCTCCTTGTTTTCGCTCTTTATCTCCCACCCCTTTGATGTTAAATATTGCTCGTACCATCTGAAAACCTTCTCAGCTGGATCTTGCGTTCCATAGTTTATCGATACCGAACTGGGAAATCCCTCTGATTTCTCATATTCAAGCATAACAGATCCCGGATATCGCTCCAGAATCTCTTCTCCAGAAACACGGTCAGATAACGGAAGGGTTTTCTTTTTAACCTCAACCTTCTCTTTTCCAGTGAAGACATCCAGTGGGCCTTCTACAATATAGTAAACGCATCCACCTTTTTCAGGTGAAGACCCGCTTATCGCCCAAATCCCGATACCCCGATCTCCTTTCTTGAAAATAACTCCGCCCCATTCAAAACTTCCCTGAGGAGTCTGGACTTTCATGATGGTCGTTTCATCCACAATCTCATAGCTGCCAAGTTTTTGTTTGTACCATCTGAGCAGCTCATCTACACCGGCATTTTTTGTGTAATACACATAGACTGTCACGCCTTCAGTTGGGATTCCCGTTATCTGATAGTAGAAGGCTGGTGCCTGATACACCTCGGATCCACTGTAGATGGGAATGTCCGGTGGAGCATTCATCCCCTCATAAGCTGATTCTGGTGCAGAGCTCTCTTTCTGGGAGCATCCTGGAACCAGTATTATCAGTAACAGCAGGAGAGGAAACAGTTTTGACAGTTCCATCACCACTCCCCCACCAAATTTTATCAGTATTTTTAATGATCGAATTTTGATATACTTTACGCCTTTTTGAAATACCTAAAAAACATTGTTTGGATCATTTCACAAAAAAGAACCTCCATATCCTGTCATTGAGATGATGGATGTTCTTCACAGCCTTTCCCTTCTCCCCTGTCATTTTCTCCCCATCTACTAGTGCCACACCAACAGCGAGAGGTGTCAGCTTCTTCTCAACAACCACATAGCAGAAATCTCCTTCCTTTATGTTTTCGTCAGCTTCGACTATTCCGGGTTTCATAATATCTGCTCCATTCATAACAAATTTAACAGCTCCCTCATCAACAACAATCATTCCATTCTCAGGCCTGAGCTTCATGATCCCGTAGACCGTGAAGTAATGCTTTCCGTCATACTCAAGCAAAAAGGGCTCGCCATCTACAAGCAGAACAGATCTGCCATCCACCTCCACCCTGTCAATCTCGCCCGCTATCTCAACCCCAAAGTTTTCCCTTATTTCCTCTGCAACCCTTCTTGCTTCCTTTTTTCTGAGCCGCTGCCTCTTCATGGTCGCATCCGATATTTTTAAATACACTCAAAGTGACTGGGAATAAAAAACTCACGGAGGATTAAAAATGGCAAGACCCCTTGATGTTCTGAACAGATCTTTAAACACTCCCGTCCTTGTAAGGCTGAAGGGCGGGAGGGAGTTCAGAGGAGTGCTTGATGGATACGACATCCACATGAATCTTGTTTTGATAAGTGCTGAAGAGATACAGGATGGAGAGGTTGTGAAAAAGCTTGGAAGTGTTGTCATAAGAGGTGACACTGTTGTTTTTGTGTCTCCATCCCAGTGAGGTGATGACATGTCAAGCGGAACCACTGCAATGGGCAAGAAAGGAAGGAAGATTGTTCACATAAAATGCAGGAGATGTGGTAAGGTTTCATTCCACAGGAGAAAGGGATATTGTGCTTCATGTGGTTTTGGAAGAAGCAGAAAAATGAGAAGTCACAGCTGGATTATGAAGAAAAAGGACAGATACTGAGATGTGTGGTGTTGTCGGAGTTTATTCAGAAAACGAGGACTTAACCTCCAAAATAGCTTTTCTCTCTCTTTACTCCCTTCAGCATCGAGGGCAGGAATCGGCCGGTATATCTGTTTTTGGTGATTACATTCACATCCACAAGGGCATGGGTCTTGTAAACGAGATATTTGACTCCAGAAAGCTTGACGGAATGAAGGGAAAGATGGCAGTTGGGCATGTGAGATACTCGACAACAGGTGAGAGCAAAATCGAGAATGCACAGCCACTCCTTGTTAAAACAAAGCAGGGAGCCATGGCAATAGCCCACAACGGAAATCTTGTTAATTATGCATCACTGAGGGAGTCTCTGGAAAAGGAGGGTTCCATATTCGTTTCTGATTCAGACACAGAGGTTGTTGCCAAGCTCATGGCTAAGGAGATGGTGTCGAATGATCCGATAAATGCAATAGTCAATCTTTCAAGCCAGATAAGTGGTTCATATACGCTTGTTTTCGCATTCAACGATCTGCTTGTGGGATTCAGAGATCCTCATGGTTTCAAGCCCCTTATTGTCGGAGAAAGTGATTTTGGATACATAATCGCAAGTGAGAGCTGTGCCTTGGATGCTGTTGGGGCAGAGGTTGTGAGAGATGTAGAGCCGGGAGAGGCTGTGATTGTGAAGGATGGTGAACTAAAGTTCATAAGGATTGAAGAATCCAAAAAGAGTGCTTTCTGCGTCTTTGAATACATTTATTTTGCCCGCCCCGATTCGGTCATTGACGATGTGAGTGTTTACGATGTCAGGCAGAGGATAGGCAGAATACTGGCAAGAGAATCTCCTGTTGATGCTGACATCGTCTCTCCTGTTCCTGACAGCGGGACAACTTCCGCAATTGGTTTTTCGAAGGAATCCGGGATAGAGTACCTTGAGGCCCTTATAAAGAACAGATACGTCGGAAGGACTTTCATCCTTCCTGCCCAGAATGTCAGGGAACTCTCTGTAAAGATAAAGATGAATGCGGTCAGCAAAAATGTGGAGGGCAGGAGAGTTGTGTTGATTGATGACAGCATTGTTAGAGGCACGACAAGCAGAAAAATAGTTGATATGGTCAGAAATGCTGGAGCAAGGGAGGTGCATTTCAGGGTTGGGAGCCCACCCATAATTTCTCCATGCTATTTTGGAATTGACATGTCAACGAGGGAGGAGCTTATAGCTTCAAGCAAGACGGTTGAGGAGATAAGAAATGAGATCAACGCAGACTCTCTCGCCTATCTGAGCCTTGATGGCCTGATTGAGGCAGTCGGGAAAAAGAGAAAGGAGCTGTGTCTTGCATGTTTAACCGCTGAATATCCTGTTGATGTCAGCGAGGCCCAGCAGTGTGCGAGATGCTGATCACAGGCCAAGAATTTTGGGAACGTTTTCGCTGTAGGGCGGGTATATTAGCCCATGCTCTGTAACTACCGCCGCCACATTCTCAAGGGGTGTTCTGTCAAAGGCTGGATTGTACACCTTCACGTTTTTCGGGGCGATTAGTGTTTTTCCACACTTTGTATGGCAGTAGATTAGCTCCTCTCTGCTTCTTTCCTCAATTACAACCTCTTGGCTAAATTTTTCCCAGTCAAATGTTGTTTTTGGTGCTGCTACGTAGAATGGTATGCCGTGAGCCTTTGCAAGCACTGAAAGAGTGTACGTGCCAATTTTGTTGAAAACAGCATCCCTCACAATCCTGTCAGCTCCAACTATGACCTTGTTTACCATCCCTCTCTGCATCACTATTCCAGCCATGCTGTCTATTATCAGCGTTACGTCTATTCCATCTTGGATCAGTTCCCATGTTGTCAGCCTTGATCCCTGATTGAGGGGTCTTGTTTCGCATGCAAACACCTTCAGCTCAATCCCCTTCTCCACAGCGCTCCTTATAACTCCCAGAGCAGTTCCCCAGTAAACCGTTGCAAGGCTGCCGGTGTTGCAGATCGTCAGAACAGAATCTCCATCCTCAAAAAGCTCTGCTCCAATTTCCCCCATTTTCATATTCCTCTCAACATCCTCATCTGCAATTCTCTGAGCCTCTTTAAGGGCAATCTCCCTGATTTCCTCAACACTCTTTCCTTTCAATGCTGAATTCATCACCCTCTCAATGCCAACAAAGAGATTCACGGCGGTTGGCCTTGTTGATGCAAGGTAATCTGCTCTCCCCTTCATGTGCTCTCTAAGCTCATTCTCGTCCGAGAAATCTCTTTCAAATGCTGAGAGAGCTACACCATACCCTCCGGCAGCCTCAAGGGCAGGGGCACCTCTGATTGCGAGAGTCCTTATCGCCTCTCCTAACTCATTTACAGTTCTGCATGTCAGTATTTCAAAAGAGTCAGGAAGCTTTCTCTGGTCTATGAGCTTTACGGCATTATTCTCCCAGAATATCGTTCTCATTGCTGGATCAAAAGTTAGGGGTTATATTAAGCTTTACTTGGTCATGATAAATATCTTTAAATATTTGGGAGAGAGTTAAATTAAACATGGTTGACATAGTTGACTATGTCTTTTTTGCAACAGTCCTTTCTGGCTTTTTGAACGTTATCCTCTCAAAAAAGCTTGATCTTTTACCTCTCCTCCTGCTGTCACTCACAATCATCATTCTGGCTGCTGTTATAGAGGTGTTAAAGCTGATGAACCTCCCCCTTGGCTGGGTGGGTGCCGTCTACCTTCTCCTCTCAATGTTCGCATCATTAATTCTTCTTGCCGGTCAGGTTTTCATGCTGTTTTACAGACTCGCAAAACCGTCAGAAAAGAGGTAGCTTGGTAGAGTGCTAATTCTGACTTCCCCCGTTTATAATATCTCTCAGATAATCCTCTCCAGTTATGTCTATCACCGTGATCCCGGTTTTGAGATCTCTCGCCTCATTCTGGCTCAACCTCTCCATGAAAACTCTGTCGTCAATGATTGTGCTGTTGCCATAAGGGTCCTCAAGTATCAGTGTCAGGGTTTCTCTGCCTTCCATTGCACCTTTCAGCCTGTCAAGAATGAGATCGCATTTCCTGACGGCCTCATCACTGTCAGAATTCCATCTCTTCGCCATCTCTACAATCTCCTGAAATCTCATCAGAATCCCCTCGACATTGGTTATGAAGCCCTGACTTGCCGGTCCAGGCTCCATGGTAAGTCCAAGCTCCGGTATTCTGACTGTCCCAGATGTGGATCTGACCACTTTTGAGAAGAGGGTCTGGCTGTTAATTTCCAGTCTGAACCTGACAGGATCCTTTATCTCTGCTGAAAATGAGTCAGAATGCCTGAACCCGCACTGGCAGTTTATTGAGGTGAGGAGAATTTTTCCAAAATATGGCGTATCGTACAAAGCCGTAACAACATTAAGTTCTTTCCCGCAAACGGGGCAGGGGATCATCTCCTGGTTCCTCTAATCTTGTTTCTGTCGATTTTTACCCCCATTGGTGTGATGATTATGTACTCCTCACCCAGGCCAACAATGTCTCCGTGAACATCCTCTGCAAGCTGTCTCAGATCCTTGAGAATTCTGTCGTAAGTGAGCTTATCATGTTTCAGAAATGCAACATCTGCAATCACGATGTTGCCATCGTAAACCTGCCTTCTCACCTCAGGAATCTCGTTCAGGCTTGTTATCTCGGCAACCTTTATATAGGTCTCACCCTCCCCCTCAAGTTCAGCCTCAAACTCACTAAGATCGAGTTCCTCGTACTCATCAACCCTGACTCTTTCCTGCTTTCCAAAGAGCTTCTCAATCAGACTCATGACAACTCACCTGAATTGAATTGGAATAAACACTATTTAAATTTTCACTTGGAAATTCAGAGATTCTGCAGGGATGGATGTCATTGGTTATTAGTCTGAATCAAAGAAATGTTTTAAAAGCACACTGCCAAATCATTGTCGATGACGACTTCCAGAAGAAAGCTCGACCACATAAACATCTGCTTGAATGAGAGAGTTGAGTCAAATTACACGGGATTTGAAGATGTTATGTTTGTTCACAATCCACTGCCTGAGGTTGATTATGGTGATATCGATCTTGAGGTTGAGCTTTTCGGGAAGAAAATGAAAGCTCCATTTCTCATAGCGTCAATGACCGGGGGGCATCCAGATACATACAATATAAACAAGAACCTTGCCATTGCCGTTGAAAATTTCGGCATTGGGATGGGTGTCGGCAGTCAGAGAGCGGGTATCGAGGATGAGAGCGTTGCTGATACATTTTCTGTTGTTAGAGAATACGCGCCAAATGCATTCATATATGCAAATGTTGGTCTGCCACAGATAATTGAAAGGGGAATAGAGTATGCGGAAAAGGCAGTTGAGATGATTGATGCAGATGCTCTGGCGATCCATCTCAATTTCCTTCAGGAGATAGTTCAGCCTGAGGGAGACAAAAGTGCAGAGGGTGGTTTTTCGGCAATAAGGGAGGTCGCCTCGGAGCTCAAGATTCCGGTAATAGTTAAGGAAACAGGAGCGGGAATCTCAAGAGAGGTTGCGTTTACAGTTAGAGAGGCCGGTGTGAAGGCAATAGATGCTGGAGGAAAAGGCGGAACAAGCTGGAGCGGAGTTGAGGTTTACAGAGTCGATGAGGGGGTCATGAGGGATGTGGCCCAGGACTTCTGGGACTGGGGAATTCCAACAGCCTTCTCAATTGTTGACTGCCACGACATACTGCCCGTTATCGCCACAGGCGGGATAAGAAACGGAATTGATGCAGCGAAGGCAATCGCTCTCGGAGCAAAAATTGCAAGCTCAGCTCTGCCATTTCTCAAACCTGCTGTTGAAAGTCCTGAGGAAGTTGAGAAGAGGATAGGCTATTTTGTGGAGGGCATCAAAAAGGTTCTGTTTCTGACAGGATGTGAGCATGTTTACGATCTTCACAGAACTCATGTTTTCATTTCAGGATTGCTGAGGGAATGGATTGAGTTTAGGGAAATTAACTTCTTTGAGTTCAGCAGGAGGAGATTCCATGATTTCTGAAGTAATAAAGGAACTCGCCAGCTACGTGAACAGTGAGATTGAGAGACTTCTTTCTTACGGGGAGCCTGAAGGGCTTTACAGAGCGGCAAGGCATTACCTGATGGCAGGGGGGAAGAGACTCAGACCGGTGATCGCCCTCCTCTCCGCAAAGGCCCTCGGCCACGATTACCGGAGAGCCATTTACGCAGGAATAGCAATCGAAACGATCCACAACTTCACGTTAATTCACGACGACATAATGGATGAGGACGAGATGAGGAGAGGTGTCAAGACTGTCCACACGCTGTATGGCATTCCAACAGCAATTCTTGCAGGAGACACGCTTTACGCTGAGGCTTTTGGCATTCTGGCAAAAAGTGAGGCTGAACCTGTGAATGTGGTCAGAGCTATTGGCAAACTCGCCAGAGTGTGTGTGGAGATATGCGAAGGGCAATATATGGACATGAGCTTTGAGGAAAGAAATGACGTGAGCGAGGAGGATTATATAGAGATGGTCAGAAAAAAAACTGGAGTACTGATAGGCATCTCTGCTTCAATTCCAGCCATTCTCTTTGGGGAGGATGAAAAAATTGAGAGGGCTCTGTGGAATTACGGCATATACTCCGGTATAGGCTTTCAGATTCACGACGACCTCCTTGACATAGCCGGAAAGGACAAGATAGGCAAGGACTGGGGGAGCGACATAGTCGAGGGCAAGAAGACCCTGATAGTCATAAAGGCGTTTGAGCAGGGCATTGAGCTTGAGACATTTGGAAAAGGGAGGGCAAGCAGAGAGGAGCTTGAGGGAGATATAAAGAAGCTCTTTGACTGTGGGGCTGTTGATTATGCCAGGAAAAAAGCCAGAGAGTACGTGGAACTGGCAAAATCCCAGCTTGACGTACTTCCAGAGAGTCCGGCAAGAACTCATCTCAGAGAGCTCGCTGATTATCTAATAAAGAGGGAGTACTGATGGACGAGGTAATCTGGAAGTACGTGGTTTTGAATGCCAGGAAGTACGGAAAAGCTAACGAAAAGGCAGTAATTGGAAAGGTACTTGCAGAAAATCCGGAGCTGAGAAAAAATGCCAGGGAGGTTCTGGAGAGAATAAAACAGATCATCGCGGAGTTTGAGAGCCTGGATGAATCCAGAAAGGAGGAGCTGTTTGACAGGTATTCTGAAGAAAAAAAAGAGGAAAAGAGGAGTCAGCAGCTTCCACCTCTGCCGAACGCTGAAAGGGGAAAGGTTGTGATGAGATTTGCTCCAAACCCCAACGGCCCTCCAACCCTTGGCTCAATGAGAGGAATAGTCGTGAACAGCGAGTATGCGAGGATGTACGACGGAAAGTTCATTCTCAGATTTGATGACACCGATCCAAGAACAAAGAGGCCGATGGTTGAAGCCTACGGATGGTATCTGGAAGACTGCGAATGGTTGAACGCAATTCCCGATCAGGTTGTATATGCCTCTAAGCGCATTGACATGTACTACGATTATGCCAGGAAGCTCATCGAAATGAACCATGCGTATGTCTGCAAGTGCAGCAGGGAGGAATTCAGGACATACAAGGACTCCGGCACTCAATGCCCACATAGGGACAGAAAGGTGGAGGACAGCCTTGAGGAATGGGAAAAGATGCTTGATGGAGATTACAGCGAGGGTGAGGCGGTGCTCAGGATAAAGACGGACATGTCTCATAAAGACCCTGCTGTCAGGGACTGGGTTGCGTTCAGGATAATCTTCTCGGACCATCCGCTTGTTGGAGACAGATATGTGGTTTACCCCACCCTCGATTTTGAGTCTGCCATAGAGGATCACGTGCTCGGCGTGACTCATATTTTGCGGGGAAAAGATCTGGCCGATTCTGAGAAGAGGCAGAGGTACATCTACCGATATTTCGGCTGGGAGTATCCTGCGGTCAGGCTGTGGGGAAGGATAAAGATTCTCGAGTTTGGAAAGCTCTCCACGAGCGATATCAGAAAAAGGATAGATGATGGAGTTTACTCGGGCTGGGATGATCCCGCATTGCCCACAGTCAGAGCGTTTCGCAGAAGGGGATTTGACCCGGAAGCCCTGAGGAGGTTCTTTCTTACGCTTGGAGTTGGAGAAAATGATGTGAGTGTGAGCCTGAAGAATCTGTATGCGGAGAACAGGAAGATTGTTGACGAGAAGGCCGAGAGGTATTTCTTTGTCTGGAATCCTGTTAGAGTTGTGATTGAAGGGTTGCCAGAAAGCAGGGATGTTGATCTGCCACTCCATCCATCAAGGGACATCGGAACGAGAAAACTCAGAGGTGAAAGTGTAATTTACATAACCGCAGATGACTGCGAGATCTTCACTGGAAAGGAGGTAAGGCTGAAGGGATTCTGCAACATAAAGCTGGAAGAGGATGGGAAGGCAATCTATGCTGGCGATGCTGTTGAAGCCAAGAAGGGCAGAAACATCATCCACTGGGTGCCTGAGTCGCAGGCACTGAAGTGCGAGGTTCTGACTCCAGAAGGGAAGGTTGAAGGGATTGCAGAGAGCAGCGTGAGAAATGCTGCTGGAAAAATCGTCCAGTTCGAGAGGTACGCTTTCTGCAGGGTGGAGGAGGTAAAGGAGACTGTAAGGGCCATCTATACCCACCCGTAACTCTGATCTCCAAGGCCATTGAGGTTTTGGCAAATCGATGGGACAGAGGTGATATTCCATGTCAGCCTTTGCGCTTTACCTGAATGTGTGAGGGCAGAATCATGAGACAGGCAAAGCTCCCGTTCAACTTCCACGACCATGCCAGCACACCACTTTAGATCGAAAGGCTGATAACAGCACAACAATACCAGACAGTGGCCGGAATGCAGAAAACCATAGACCAGCTGTACCAATACCTCCAAAAAGCTAATCTAGCATCGGAAAAATCTTAACAGGAATTTAAAGCTTTCT
>JALUWC010000010.1 GCA_027019885.1 Geoglobus sp. | reverse complement strand
AATCTGGATTTTATAGCTGAGGGGAAAAGATATGCCTGGAGTCTGCTCGCCATCTCTGAGAGTTGTGTCAAAGATTTTCACATTTCGCATGCCTCCATCTCGGCCCTTCAGAATAAAAATTTATGGTTGGCAGTCTAATGTAGATTTTTTTGATTAAACTGCTGGAAATATTAAGTTGGTGCACTGCTTTAAAGGGCTTTGACCTGCTAAATGTTATGGAGTGATTCATCCAAGCATGAAAGATGGGACTGGAATCGGGGAAACTGTAGCTTAGATACTTCTTCAATGTTAATTGGAAATATTTTTTTATCGTGATACTCAGTAAACTTTCTTATCAAGTGGAATAGCTGTTTACCTAATTACGGAATTAGCTCGGTAAATCAATGAATATAATTTTATTTTAATAAAATATCTATTAAAAGTTTCTTATAACTATTTGAACTGCCATATCGATCAAAAAATTTAAAAATGTATGGTCTCTGAATATATGCTGTGTTAAGAAAGACACAGGATAAAAATTGCGGGTGTGTTCATAGTTCTATTAATAAGTCATGGTTGAAGATGGAAAATGGAGTGATCAAACCACACCCCTACTGCAGAAAGTGTGGCACTATAAAAAACATATCTTCAGATAGAGGTAAAAAGATGGGATACTTTATTGTTGTTTTGTCAAACCTTAAAAAGGAACTTGAAAGTAAAGGATATAAAATTTCAGAAGCACAGATGAGGAACATAACCAACGAACTCTCCAGAATTGATGGTTTTGATGATGTGTGGTGGATTACGCTCTCAAAACAAAAAGAAATATTTATAAAGGTTGTTAGAAAGTACGTTAAAGTGTCCAAAAGGGTAATTGAAAGACATGTAGATCTTGCTTATCGTAATTGTAACATATCCAGATATTAGGTTGCTTCAGTGTCTTGAAATGAGAAAGTATTTCATGCTGCTGATCAGCAGAGACTGAGCTTTATGCGATGAGGAGGGCTGATCAGCAAGGATAGTTGATATTATGTGTGTTGACTCAGTGACACCTTTTTCCGTTTTACCAGAAAAAGAACAAGGATAATAGCCCCCACAACTTCAAATATAAAAGTGCGAGAAGGTGATGGAATATACTCGGTTGCGATCGTTCTTGCGTATTCATAAAGACTTTCATATTCTTCTTCGGGAAAATTACCTAAGAATGGCCAGAAAAGTGTTACTGGGTCTGCCCACATCTCATCTTCTACCATATGAAACAAAGATCCGACTGAAAGGGTGGTGGAATTTTTTTGCAGGGTACCAAGGAAAAGAAGAATGAGGGCAAAAAGAAGAGTGTGTCCGATTATCCTCCCGTTGTTTAGTGGGAGGACAACCATACCAAGAGGTTTGTCAATAATGTCTGGGAACAGAGAGGCCATAACAACAATTCTGTAGTCAAATTTCAATCCAGTTTTCTCCTCAAAAAACCAGAATATTCCGAGGGTTATTCCCGTGTGACCAAGGATCAGCATGGAAATCTGAGTATTGTATGCTGTATCATATATTTTACTTTTCGTTATGGTCTTGTGATTAAACGTACTTCTATTGCTACTCCGGTATATGGTGGAAGTTGTAATCTCAGTTTATCCTTTTCTGGATGTTTCTGGCGTGACTCGGATTTTTGAGGGTGTGGGACTATGGATGAAAACATAATTGCAGTAATTCCTGCATATAAGGAAGAAATTGCCATTGGTAGTGTTGTGCTGAAAGCTAAGAAGCACGTTGACAGAGTTATAGTGGTTGACGATGGTTCACCAGATAAAACTGCAGAAGTTGCAGAGTTGGCGGGAGCTGAAGTAATAAGACTCGATAGAAATTATGGAAAGGCTTATGCTTTGATGAGAGGACTTGATAGGGCAAAGGAGCTTGACTGCTCTGTAGTCGTAATGCTCGATGCAGATGGTCAGCACGATCCTGATGAGATCCCGAGAGTTGTGAACCCTGTATTAAGAGGGGAGGCAGATATGGTAATCGGATCCAGATTCTTGGATGTCAGAGGAGATATTCCAAAATACAGAATTCTTGGACAAAAAATACTCACGTCTACCACAAATTTTGGTTCTAACGTATCCATTACTGACTCTCAGTCTGGTTTCAGAGCTATAAATAGAGAAGCTTTGGAAAACCTGAATTTTAAGTCCTATGGTTATAGCATAGAATCGGAGATGATATGTTATCTCTCATATAAGGGATTTGTAATCAAAGAGGTACCGATCTCGGCAATATATGACGTCCCAAACAAACACAAGAAGAATCCCTTCTCACACGGACTTAGTGTCCTTAACGACCTGATTGGTTTGATTGGATACAGAAGACCACTCTTCCTCTTCGGTCTGGCTGGATTCATTCTTACAGTTTTAGGACTTGCGTTTGGTTTCTGGGCTTTTTCGATATACTATCAAACAAACAAGCTTCCGTACGGGCCTTCAATAGGCAGTGCAGTTTTTCTGATACTTGGTCTGCTCATGGTTACATCGGGTTTGATTCTCAACTCATTAGTGCAGATAGTAAAGTTGCATGAGTAGTTTACGAACAATTACAGAAAGTACATGGAGGATTGTTTGAACTCGGTTGTTGCGAACGATCAGTTGAGATGACTGTGGGTAACACATAGGCAGATAGAATTGTTTAATTATCTGCAACATTAACCACAATATAAGGGATACGACAGGTGGATCTTAATGGCAGAACTGAAAATTAAAATTCCTGAAGATCTGAAGAGGAAGATGGAAAAGTTCGGAGTGGACTGGTCACCGGTGATAAGAAGGATGATCGAAAGGGAAATTCAAAAATTTGACTGAGATGGAGAGGATAATATCCAAAAGCAAGATGACTGAGGAGGATGCTTTAGAGCTGGGCGAGAAAATCAGCAAATCAATTGATGAGAGGTTCAGAAAGCATGTTACCGGTGAGTGACGCCAATGTATTATTTGCTGCCCTTATACCCAGAGGTGGAACATTCATAATTTTTGTAACAAACAGAATTCTGAGGAAATTTCGTTTCATAGCTCCAGAGTATCTGTTCATCAAAATTTGTGAGCATTTTGATGAGTGCGATCTGGTCGAATGACGGGAAGTTGAGAGGGCTGGATGCTGTTAGAGTTTACACAATGGGGTTAATACAGATGCTTGAATTTTAGTCACCGAACAAATCTTTATTTTGGGAATTCTGACATTTATGCTTTCACGGATAAATCAAACATACAGGAGTGGGGAATGATAGCAATAGTTCTTGGCACACGTCCAGAAATAATCAAGATGAGTCCTGTAATTAGAGAATGTGAGAGAAAAGAGATAGATTACTTTATCTTACATATAGGACAGCATTACTCTTACGAGATGGATAGTATACGCCACACACAAGCAAAAGCAAAATGTATTTCAAGGTTGGTTCTGAGTGAATGATATGAAAAAGGTGGAGTGCATTTACGAAAAAGGTGTTTTAATACCGGTAGAGTCACTGGACATTCCAGAGCGATCCAGAGTGGTTTTGAGCATAGAGGAGGTAAAAACAATCGATGACCTCAAATTGTACGGATACTTAAAGCTTCTGAGGGAGAGCGAGGATGCAGAAGAACTCTTCGAGTTATAAGGAAGGAGATATAGTAATTCTTGAACTACCCTTTACAAACATGATAGGTAAGAAACTCAGACCAGTGGTTGTTTTGAGCTCTTCTGAACTCAACCTTGTGTCAGCAGATTTGATCGTTGCTAAAATTAGCTCCTCCAAGCATTTACCGGATTTTGAAGTCGAAATAACTTCGAGCGATATTGAAGAGGGAAAACTCAAGAAAACAAGCTATATTCACTGTCATTCGATCTTCACTGTGGAGAAAAACCTAATTCTCAAAAAAGCTGGAAAATTGAAGCCTGAGAAGTTAATTGAGGTTAAGAACATCGTTAAGAAAGTATTCGACATCTAACTCCAGTTTTACAGATGTTGTGTCAGGTTAGAGTTTAAGGTCACGGGTCTGAAATATGCATCCGGAAGATGTGCTGGTTACCGTTATGATTGTTCTGGACAACTGATTACGATGAGGTCGTTTTGCCTGGTATCCGGAAGGTGTAAAGATGATATCCATAATCCTCGGCACACGTCCAGATATAATCAAGATTAGTCCTGTAATTAGAGAATGCGAGAAAAAGGGATTAGATTATTTTATCCTACACACGGGTCAGCATTACTCTTACAAAATGGACAGGGTGTTCTTTGAAGAGTTAGAATTGCCCCAGCCCAAAAATAATCTGGATGTGGGCTCTGGAACTCATGCGGAACAAACCGGCAAAATTATGATCGGAGTTGAAAAAGTTTTGATGAAAGAAAAACCTGATGTTGTTTTAGTGCAGGGTGATACAAACACAACCATGGCTGGAGCTTTGGCTGCTGCAAAACTCCACATGAAGGTTGGTCATGTCGAAGCCGGACTGCGAAGCTATGATAGAAGGATGCCGGAGGAAATTAACAGAGTTTTAACAGACCACATTTCTGATTATCTCTTTGCTCCAACCGAAAAGGCTAAACAAAATTTACTGAGAGAAGGTATAGATGAAAACAAGATATTCGTTACTG
This sequence comes from Geoglobus sp., assembly GCA_027019885.1. GTDB lineage: Archaea > Halobacteriota > Archaeoglobi > Archaeoglobales > Archaeoglobaceae > Geoglobus. The sequence continues at coordinate 125 of JALUWC010000010.1, read as the reverse complement.
GAAACACCATTGTTGATGCTGTTTATCAGAATTTGGAGATTGCTAAAAGAAAGGTGAATGTGCTGAAGGACCTGGGATTAAAACCTAAGGAGTATTTTCTCGTGACTGCTCACAGACAGGAGAAC
>JALUWC010000009.1 GCA_027019885.1 Geoglobus sp. | reverse complement strand
TCAGGGTCATCAGGAGTTTGTTAGGTGGGGCACCTTCTATAAGGGGGACGTGGGCGATGCTGCTCTGCTCAGGAAGATATTCACCACTCATGAGATAAGCGCTGTGATGCACTTTGCCGCTTTAACCCTGGTAGGAGAGTCTGTGACAGAACCTGCTAAGTATTATGAGAACAATGTACTCCAGAGTTTTATATTGCTGAGAGAAATGATAGACCATGGAGTAAAGAATTTTGTATTCTCTTCAACATGTGCGGTGTATGGCATTCCAGAAATAGTTCCAATACCCGAAGAGCATCCAAGGGCTCCTGTGAACCCTTATGGAAAAACCAAGCTTGCGGTTGAGCACATGCTTGAAGATTTTTCCAGAGCCTATGACATCAGGTACGTTTCCCTGCGCTACTTTAATGCTGCTGGAGCTGAATATACGGCGAGTATAGGAGAAGACCACACGCCTGAGACTCACCTTATACCTATAGTTCTGGACGTTGCTCTGGGACGGAGAAAGGAGGTGGGTATTTTTGGTACAGATTACCCAACGCAGGACGGTACATGTGTACGGGATTATATTCATGTGGCAGACCTCGCGAAGGCTCATCTTCTTGCAGTGAAATACTTGGAGGAGGAAGGTGAAAGCAGAGCCTTCAACCTTGGTGTTGGGCAAGGATTCTCAGTTAGAGAGGTGATTGAAGTTGCCAGAAAAGTTACAGGGAAGGACATAAAAGCTGTGGAAGCGCCAAGAAGGGAAGGAGACCCACCAGTTTTAATTGCTGACAGCACAAAGGCGAGGTCAATTTTGAAGTGGAATCCAGAGTACACCTCGCTTAATGACATAATATCCTCTGCATGGGAATGGCACAGAAAAAGATTTTGGAGAATATAGAACTTAACTTCATGTAGGTGGACTCATGGAGATGCTGGAAATCATACGTGCGCTTGTAGCCCTTCCGCTGGTGCTCATCGTGCCCGGGTATGCGTGGAGCAGAGTACTGTTCAGGGAGGGTGAGTTGGACGGAATAGAGAGGGCAGTGCTTAGCATTGGTTTATCCGTATCCATTGTGCCTCTGGCGATTTTCTTTTTGAACAGGGCTGGTATGCCCATTACAGCACTGAGCAGCTTTGCCACGATCGTTGCCTTAACGATTCTTGCCTTAGTTGTGGAGAGGGTGATGAAGAGGTGCTGAGGAATTATCTTCTGCTGACAGCGCAGGTACTTCTTATCGCCGGGATTCTGATAAGTTACTGGTTATTCAGCCGGAACCTTCTGCATATCCACTTTTTGGCAATAGCCAATTTTTTCTCTGCAGCCCTTCTTATCAACTTCGCCAGCATGCTTGTTAGAGAGAAGCAACGCTTTTATCTCGCCATGCTTTCTTCTTCGGTTCTTGTTATTGGCTTCTTCTTCAGCGTCGTGTTCATTCCTGAAAGCTACAGGATTCCTGGATATGCTTTATTTTTAGCTCCCGCAACTTTATCTCTGATAGCTGCTGTGAGGGGTGAAATATGAGCAAGTTACAAGTTGTTGTTATAATTCTGCTGGTCGCCGTCTCTGCCTTCGCCCAGGAGTCGCCTCTTCAGATTGCAGCCAGCCTCACCCCGCTGCCGGTTATAGTAATACCGGATGAGAGCTATCGATGGGAAGCAAAGCTGATAGCAGAGAAACTTGCTGAGCTAAAGGCGGAGATGCAGGAGAGGGTGGTTGTTTACTTCACAAAAAAGGAGAATTTATTCAAAGAGGTTAAGATAGAAAGCGAGGATAAGGGAAAGTATCTGCTGCAGAGCAAGCTTTCATACCCTGAAAACGCATCCTGGAACCCCAACGAAGAAGGGGAGGGGATAGAGGCTCTGGGAGGAGGCTATGCCATATACAATGACTTTTACATAAGCGACTACAAAGACGGTGAGGTTACGATAACACCTGTTTATTATATTTTAGAGCTGGACAAGAAGGTAGGAAAAATCATAACAATCAAAGGCGAAAAGTACATCGTGCTCGAGTACAACTCCAGCAAGAAGTATGCAAAGCTTGCTAAAGCCAAGGAGGTTAAACTCTACCGGTTGCCGTCGCTGGTGGAGTACAAGCTGTGGTCGGGCAGGGGAATAAGAATAGCCAACTATGTGAAGCCGGGCAATAAGAGTGGAAGCGCAATACTGATGCCCACCTTAAATGGGGCTAACATGGGCAGCGTGCTTGTAAGCATATCCAACTCCACGCCCCAGGAAATAACAGAAGAGCTAAGGGAATATTTCCCGGGTTATTACATCTACATAACGGAAGCGGGGGACGACTACATAAGCTTAGCTTTTGCTGAGAAGAGCGGTGAGGTGGTTATCTACAATGGTGAATCCGCCCTTGGGTATTCAACAACTTGGCTTCCTCGCACGATAGCAGGTCATGCCAATTCCATAGTTTTTGCAGGCAAAGCAGTTACTCTGGGAAGGCACGGCAGTGCCCAGCTTGAGGCAACTCCATACTATCTTCGCCTCTCAAACTACTACCTCAGCATTGCAAAGCAGGGCTTGCTCGGCAGCTTTGTCAATGGGAGCACCCTGAAGTTCGCCGCTTACAGAAACCACCTGAAGGGCGATGTAAATATTTCTATCGAGGGGGACGGGGTAAAGCTTGAGTACTTCACCAATGAGCTTGACGATAGCACAGACGAGGAGGACGACTTCAGATCCACAAAGTGCGAAATAGACCAGTTTCTGGTGCGCAACTGCTCAGCAGCACACTGGAGAACCAGAGAAGAAGGATTAAAAATGGATGGTGATGGAGACGGGAAGCTGAGTGGCAGTAAAGATTATGTTAAGTACAACGACCTGCTTGTATGGGACCGCAGACATGGATACATCGAGATAATTCCTGTTAAAATAGTAAACATCTCTGAAAATTCTTTGATAACTATTGAAGGTAATAATTATTATGTAATTAAATCCCGAATTCCAGACAGCATAACGCTGATGCGGGCGAGGGAGATAAAACTCTACAGCATGCCCCGGCTTTTGATAGACTATGGTATAGAGGCGGTGGACGGGCTTAGGTTTGTGGTTTCAGAGCTCCATATCTCAGGGGCAAATGTATCTTTTAATCTATTCATGATAAAGAATGGCACCCTTCTCAATACCTTCATAATACGGAATGTTACCATAGGAGAAGAGTTGGGTGAGGTGAGGGAGTACATCAATAGAAGGGTGTTTCTCATGGACGCTGCAGACAACTACATAAAGCTGGTAGTTCAGACAGGAGAGGTGGAGGAGGTTTATGACAAGGAGCCATGGCTGGGTTATAAAAGTGTTGAAATGAGGTTATATTCTCTCAACAGTAGCGAAATAGCTCTGTTTGGTACAAAAATAGGAATTAAAGATGGTGAGTCGAAAAAGATAAATAATACACAATTTTATGTTGTCTATCGAGATAGGAAGATAGATGTTGTCAGAAAAAAGAGCTTAAAGGTTAAAGCGGGAGAACGTTTAGATGCAACCCTGTGGCCTTGGAGAGATTTTCTAAAGGATGACCTTACCTTCTTTATCTCAGAGGAGGTTATTTATCCCGAAGTAGAGGTAAAGCTTGCCAAGGGGGTTGGAGGGAAACCAAATCTCATACTCTTGGGCATGGTTGAAGAGCACCCGTTAATCAGAAAGCTGGTGAAGCAAAACCTTTCCAAGGTAAAGTGGAATAAAAGCGATGGTAACATTGAAGTTATAAAAACATCCGGTAACTCTACAGTAATAATAATCAGCGGTAAGGATAGAAAGGCTGTGGAGAGGGCTGTGGAGGGTTTTGTTAAGAGGGCTATAATGGAGTATATTGAGATGCCTGAAGATGAAGAAGAAAAACCCCGAGAAATAAGTGGTAGCGGCAACTTCTCTGAAATAAAAATAGAAAAAAATGAAACTGGCACAAGTATAAATGCCACACAAAACAAAACTGTGAACTCTTCAAATTTAGGTAAAGAGAGTCAACCAATCAGGGAGAGTTTTCTGGGTATTGTCATAAGTGAGATAATCAGATTTATTGGCAGTTTACTGGGTGGGAATAAATGAAAAGCTGGAAAATAGTCTACGCCGGGATCATTCTCTTCATGGCTATTATTCTGGCTGGCATAATAACAGGAAGAAACATGTTCCGGACTTCCATAGAATACTACACTGCCCTTCTACTTTTTGGCGTCTCCATGATTGCTCTTTTAATCTCCGCTTTTGCTAGAGAGGAAAGGTACAGCTATAGCTTTGCATATTCAGGTATTAGCTTTATGCTGACTGCCGCCTTTGCATATACCATAAAGTCAAGGGAGTTCAGTTATGCAAGCGTATTGTTTTACATTCTCAGCCTCTTGGTAACCTTTGCCCTCTACAACAGATTTGGAAAGCTTAAGTATCTGGACGATTTTTGGATTATCCTGCTGAGCACTACCGGCTTCTGGATAATTCTTCTCAAATTTTCCGATCTAGGCACAATAGCTTTGCTTCTTGCAATAAATACTTCGCTACTGATAACATTCCTAAGCTATGCGCTGCTTGAAGAGGAGGTAGATGTCACAGAAGAGACGGCTGAAAGAGAGACTACAGATGGAATTCAAATACCGGTGACTTTTTCTTGGCTTAAAGATTTGAACGAGATACTGGCAAGGACCTTCATGATGCTTTTGGGAGTTTTCCTCTTGGTATTGTTATCTAAAAAATTCTATCCGGATTTCGTTTTTGCAAAGGTTGAGATGGGGGAGTTTCTGCTGGTGCTTGCTATTCTCGCAACCATCATACTTTTCGGAAAGATTTTTTCCA
>JALUWC010000008.1 GCA_027019885.1 Geoglobus sp. | reverse complement strand
AGGATCGCGCTCGTACTGCAGATCGTCGAGCACCTCGAGGACATGACACCCAAAGGTGCGCCGGAGGATGAGATATTCAGGGCTGCTGAGGAGAAGGGGATCGATGCGGAGACGACAAGGGCGATCCTGAGGAATCTGAGGGAAAGGGGGAGCGTGTTCTGCCCGAAGATGAACCACTACAGGGTGGTGAGACTTGGATAGTCATGGAGTTTTTCCAAAAAACCATATGAACCATATGAATCGAATATCATATCTAAAATATTCTAAAATATCAATGGATATTCTGAACCAACACCAACTAAAATAATAAATGTGTAACAATCCCAACATAGTGCATGTTAAAAGAACTTGGAAAGTACGACACGATAATCGTAGTATTCTCATCATTCATGGTTGCAGGTAGCTTTCTTTTTTCATCAGTAGAGATCATTACGTTCAAGTACATAGGCATCTTGCTCTTCTTTGGAGGTGTCTTAGGGATAATGTATTCCTTTTTTGGTGGATTTTCCAAGTATTGTCTGAATTTTTTGAAACTATCAATGAAAAAAGACGCAGAAAAAGGAATCCAATTTTATGTTGGTTTAATATTTTACATTATTTCGAAATATCTCAAAAATTTGTTTGTATCTGGCACATTCGTTATTTTTGGATTATCTTTCACATCGCTAAGTCTATTGACATACGAGTTCATCACACAACCCGCTCAATTTTTTGAAATTGTTACGCAGAAACTAATTCTCTCAAAAGGAAACAAAAAAGATGGAGATGAATACCCTCTTTGATTTTAATTTTTAGGTAAATAAAGGTCTACTTAAGAGGACAATTGCCACAATCAACTTCTTTTCCTGTATATGTACACATCCAATAGAATCTTTCTTCTAACTCAACAGAAGATTCATGGTACACATCTTTTGTATCGTATTCATTTTTGAAGTACATGGGAACAATCCAGTATCCAAGTTTGCACTCTACAGGATTTGGTATACCTCCTACCATGATTAATATTATGCACTCACTACATTAATAACTTTAACTTTTGCACAAAAATTGAAACTTACACACCATTTCTAAGTATAGAAATGTATGCAATCCCCAGCAACGAGGCACTCTAAGAACATCAGACAAACACCCCCCGACCTTTTCAAGGCTTATTAACCTCCATTTCTTCAAAGAATTGTATGCTGAATAACCTTCAGCCAATCCTGATCGAACCACCTGATGACCCCAAATATAGGAAGAAAGAAGGCAAAAAGCCAAGTCACAAACGACCGTTCCGCATCCTTAGACCAATAGAATACGAGCTGCTGAAGCAGGGGGCGAGGAAGAAGGAGAACCAGCTTAACCTCGACGTCTTACTGCTCACAGGACTCAGATACGAGGAGGCACGCAGGCTCCAGCAGCACCCTGAGTGGTTCGACGGAAACTTCATCAGGATTCCGGAGATGAAGGTCACCAGGCAGAGAAGGCAGAGACAGCGGTGGGTCAGGCTTAGCCTGATGGGTAAAACCATCTTACCGTTCTTCTTCGACAACAAGCCTCTGCCTGACCCACACGTCTGGAAAGAAAATCTTGTGAGATGGGCCGAGCGAGTAGACCTGAACTCCACAGGACTCGGGGCGAAGGCTACTCGAAAAACATGGGAGAGCTGGCTGGTGTTCGTCTATCCACACAGGCAGATCGAGATAATCCAGAGTCAGGGGCACAGCCTTCTGACGGCTATTGAGCACTACATCAACATGCCTTTCACCGAAGATGACAGGAGGATGATGGAGAAGTATGTCCATGGGTGGTGAGATAGATATTAAACTGCTTCTCTTCTTTCAATTCTTATATTATACTCCCTCCACAACCTATATTCTACTCTTTCAAGTTTTCTGATAACTATTCTTAAGATGTCAATAAGCTGGAATCTTATATCTTCGACTTTTTGTGTCTTTTCTTTGATTTTTTCACTCTCTAAAAATCCAAAAAGTTGTTCTTTATAAATTTCCCAAAATTGAGCAGAGTTATCCCGATCGCTTAATTTCTCTGTTTTGTCAATAATCTCCCCTATCAAACTCTCAAAGTATCTCTCTAAATTTGTGTATGTGAGTTTTTTATCAGGGACATTTTTGTTATACTCATCTACCATCTGAAAGAAACGTTCTTTAAACTCTGGTGAAGTTAATATACTATTAGCAAGGTCATCAACAGCTTTTTCAAGCTCATCTCGAAGAACATTGTATTTTTTGATTTTTTCAGATATTTCTGAGTAATCTTCTTCGAATGCTCTATTTAACGTATCTAAATCTGCAGTAGATCTGCTATGTGATGGTTCGAGTTTAGAAATGAAGATCTCACCCGTTTTGTGGTGGTAGTGATATTGTCCTTTCTCTAATTTTTCTAAATTTGACTTTGCCGAATTTTTAATCGGATTAATAACACAATTAACAAGATCCTGAATTTTTCTTGACTTGTTCTCTTTTTTAAGTTCATCAACCATTTCTTTTGTAAGTTTGACATATATTGATGTGACTATAACTAAGATAAAGGTTGTTATGGCCTGAATAGCCCCTGAATTGTTATTCAACCACATAATAACTTCAGAGATCTCGGAAACCAGTGACATTAAGTTGGAATATACAAACCAAATATATTACTGTTATTGCAAACACCCCCCTACCTTTTCAAACCTTAAATACTCCCGTCACAAAAAACAGGCTATCAGACCTGAAAAGATGCTTTAACCCTCCAGCTCCCCGCCCCGCAGTGAACAATTTTGATTGCAGAGCCAGGGCGGGCTGTGGCTGGAGAGGCATGGGTAGTGGATGGTATCCTGCGGGGTGGTTATTCTGATACTCTGTCCGAACTGCATGCGGTTTTTTGTTGGGGATTATTCCGTCTACGCTCCGAAGAGGAGAGATCTTGCCTCAACAATAAGAAAGCGAACATACTGTCCATATTGCGGGTATGTTTTCACAGGCGACGTGAAGTTCAGGAGAAGGCTAAGCAAGGATGACTGGCTGAGGATAGTGATGAACAGCATCGAAACAATAAGAAAGAATGGAATTGACCCACTCCAGCTCCTGTCAAGGATAGATGAGCTGAAGAACAGGGGTATGAGCGACTCTGCAATCCTCGCAATTCTGTGAGGTGATAGATGCCCGATATTATATTTTTTCTTGAAGATAACTGGAAGAAGATCTTTGCGATTGTACTTGTTCTGACACTCATCTTCCTTGTTTTCCCGGTGAAGAAAGAGGATGAACTCGATCTCAGCAGGTTCGAGGATCCTGCAGTCAAGCCACCTGAGCTGAGCTTTGTTAAGGTGTCGAAGTACGGAAAGGACACAGAGGTCAGGATAGTTGAAAAGAAGACGGATGATCCCATTCCTGCTGTGAAAATTGCCATAACTGACATCAAAAATCACGAAGGGCGTTACGTTGCCTTTGCTGAAGATGAGCTTAGAGAACTCCTCAATCAGCCCGAGGGCGATCTTGTATTTTACAACAAACACGACAGCGATGCCAAATCAAGCTTTCTGATTGAGGGCAGAGACTACAAGGTGCTTGAGTTCCAAGGAGAAAGGGTGTATGTCATAAGGTTTGAGAGGTTCTCAACAAACACCCTCACAATTGAGTCTTGGAGCGGGACATACCTGATAAAGTATCTGAACGCAGTAAACAACAGCAACTTCAGCTTCTATCTGAGAGGGAATATAACAAACGCAACAATCGAGTTCATTGGGCGTTATGTGGGGTTGAATGATACAGATATTTTGAAGGACAGCTTTGACAACAGTAACGGTGGCAACTGGACCAAATTCTTCAAATTTGAAGCATCAAAAAGAGCGAATGCAGACACTCAGTATTTAATCGAAATAAGCGGAAACACTGTTACACTCTACAGCCCCACCTATCAAACAGAACAGAGCGCAACTGTCAGCGATTTCTGGACGCTTGTGAAATCAGATGGCAGCGACATCAGAGTTTTTAACAACACAAACTCACAGCTTTATTTCTGGATTGAGAGCTGGGATTACGCTAATCAAAGTGCTATTATTTGGGTAAATATCAGCAGTGGTAGTAGTGAGTTGAACATCGCTTACGGGAACAGCTTGGCGACACAGAGTGCATACAATAACCCCACTCAGGCGTTTCTGTCATTTGACCACTTTGATGGCACATCACTTGATACGGGCAAGTGGACTGTAATAAACGGCACACTGTACTCTGTTTCAAACTCAGAGCTAACGCTCTCAGATGGTACAAGAATCGCAAGCACTCAGAGCTATTCAGTTCAGAACACAGCGATAAGAATTAAGTTTGCAAGCACAAGCAGAGAATCTGGTGGGTACAACTTCTTCGGATTTAACTACAAGTATTCAGACACGGCTTACATAAATGTATATCCAACGCTGAGTGGAGGGGATTACACACTGGAGGTAAATGATGGTTCCACCGGGGCATCCAATAACGTAGCACTATCACAGGATGCAAACTACCACATCTGGGACCTCATAAAACTCAGCAATCAGGTAAAGGCGATAGCTGATGGCTCATATACAAATAGTGTATATTCTGGGATTCCCTCTGGCTCATTCCCAGTAAAAATTGGAACAAGAGGAACAGGAATTTATGCTGGAACGGTAAAGGTGGACTGGATAGCTGTGAGAAGTCTTGATGATCCTCTTGACTTTGTTAAGTTCAGTGAGGGCACATTTGATGAGGGATGGCAGAAATGGGCGGGCTTCACATTTGCCTCTCCTTTGACTGAATACGCACAGTATAAGCTGGTTATAAATGGAACAAGC
>JALUWC010000007.1 GCA_027019885.1 Geoglobus sp. | reverse complement strand
ATAAGCCGCGCTCTGAGCGCTGATGGAAGAACAGGGGTGATATTCTTCGGTGGATTTCAGGAAAAAAGGAGTGCTGGACTTGCATTTCACCACGTTGCCATAATAAGAGAGGAGGATATAAAGGAGAGCATAATCTCAGCATACAGGCATGCGACATCGAAATCAGATTCTGTTTTCGCATCGAGCAGCCCATCAAAAACCGCCGACATTGAGGGAAAGCTGATTTTCGGAATGCATGGGCCAAAAAAATTCACTGTCATTGTTGAGGTGAAAGAATGAGCATATACAGAGCGATAGAGCAGGAGACAATAAGAGATGGAGTGTTAAGAACTCTCGGAAATCTGAGAGATGTTATCATTAAAACCCTGAACGATCACCCATACCTGCTGGATTACGCTCAGGAGGTGAAGAAAGCAAGGCTTGAGGTTGCCGAGAACTTCGATTACTGGATTGACAGATCGATGAAAATCCTTGAGTCAAGAGGATGCCAGGTTTACCACGCCAGAAATGGAGAGGAGGCAAGAAAGATTGCAGGAGAGATCGTTGGAAGTGGAAAAATAGTTGTCAAGGCCAAGTCGATGGTTTCAGAGGAGATACATCTGAGAGAGTATCTGCAATCCCTCGGAAATGAGGTGTGGGAGACAGACCTTGGAGAGTTCATAGTTCAGGTTGCTGGGGACAGACCTATGCACATGATAGTGCCTGCCCTTCATTACAGCGAGAGACAGGTGATGGAAATCCTGAAAAGAGTTGGCATACGGGGAAGCGATGCTGAAAGCCTGGCAAATGGCGTGAGAGAGTTCATGAGGAGGAAGTTTCTAAAGGCAGATGCTGGTGTGTCGGGATGCAATGCATTCTCTGCCGAAAGCGGGAGAGTTTTTCTTGTGGAAAACGAGGGAAACATCAGACTTTCAACATCCCTGCCTGAAAAATACATAGCACTTGTCAGCATTGAGAAAATCCTTCCAGGCGATGATCTGGCTTTGAAATCCGTTTTTGTTCAGTCTGCTTACGTTGGGACGTTTCCCCCAGCATACATCAATGTCAATGAGAAGGTTGATGGTCAGGAAATGCACGTGATATTTGTTGACAATGGAAGAAAGGATACGGTTTTCAGGGAGCATCTTGCATGCATTAAATGCGGCAGATGCCAGCTTGAATGCCCTGTATTTCAGCTTGCAGGAAGTATCTGGGGTGGGGAGGTTTATGGAGGGCCAACAGGAATGATATGGACAGCAATAACTGAAGGAATTCCTGAAAGCTGTTTTCTATCAACTCTGTGCGGGAAGTGCATGGAAGTCTGCCCATCTGGTATTGACATGCCTGAGATGATAAGAAAAATGAGAAGTGCCCTGCTCACAGGGAGGCTGGAAGGGTAAAATAAATACAGACCTTTGAACTAAATTTAAACATGCTCGCCTTTGCAGAATTTGCAGATCTCTGTGAGAGTCTCGAACAAATTTCATCCACCCTCGAAAAAACTGCAAGAATTGCAGCCTTTATCGGGGAAATAGAGGATGATGATGACCTGTACAACACCATTCTGTTTCTGTCGGGAAGGGTTTATCCTGAGTGGAGTGAGAGGGACCTCGGTATAGGGATTGGAATAGTGTATGAGGCTCTCAGGATTTCAACGGGAATTGATAGAAGGGAAATAGAGAATCTGATAAGGGAGAAAGGCGATCTTGGGCTGAGTGCAGAGGAAATTGTTGGGAAAAAGAAGCAGACGTCCCTTTTCCAGGAGGAGCTAACAGTCAAAAAGCTCAGAGAGGTGTTTGATGAGATAAGCAACCTCTCGGGGGAGGGAAGCCAGAAAAGAAAGACGATACTGCTTTCAGAGCTTTACATCTCATGCACTCCGATAGAGGCAAGATACCTCACAAGGCTGATACTGAAGGAGATGAGGCTGGGGGTTGGTGAGGGCATAGTGAGGGATGCAATTGCAAGGGCGTTTGGAATTGAAAGTGAGGTCGTTGAGAGGGCATACATGGTGACAAATGACTACGGTAAGGTTGCAGTTTCCGCCAAAAATGGTGGAAGAGATGCACTTCTTAACATGAAGATCACTCCCCACATTCCAGTAAAAATGATGCTTGCTCAGGTTGCAGAGAGCATTGAGGAAGCTGTTGAGGACATAGACAATCTCGGAGTTGAGTGGAAGTTTGATGGAACGAGAGTTCAGGTTCATTATGCCAACGGAAAGGTGAGCATTTTCTCAAGAAGGCTTGAAAATGTAACTAACGCCCTCCCTGAGATAGTGAGTGAGATAAAATCCAGAGTGAAGGAAGGTGTCATTCTCGATGGAGAGGTGATAGCCGTCAGGGATGGAAAGCCAATGCCATTTCAGCACGTTCTGAGGAGATTCAGAAGGAAGCACGGAATTTCAGCAATGGTTGAGAAAATACCCCTGATGGTGTACTTCTACGACATGATATATGACGGAGAGGAGATAATAGATCTACCTCTTGAGAAAAGAAGGGAGAGACTTATCAACTCAGTCGGGGAAACTGAAATGCTCAGAATTGCTAAACAGTACGTAACGAGAGACCCGGATGAGATCAGAAAGATCTTCGATGAGGCAGTAAACGCAGGTCATGAGGGTGTGATGCTGAAGAATCTTGATTCAAAATATATTCCGGGCAAGAGAGGAAAGAACTGGCTCAAACTCAAGGCAACAATGGAAACGCTCGATCTTGTTGTTGTTGGGGGCGAGTGGGGTGAGGGTAAGAGGAGCAACCTGATGAGCTCATTTGAGCTTGCCTGCCTTGATGAATACGGAAACATGCTGAAAGTCGGTAAGGTTGCAACAGGATTCACAGATGAGGATCTTGAGGAGCTGACAGAACTTTTCAGGCCTGAAATAGAGCTTCAGGAGGGTAAAAGAATTGTATTCCATCCAAGATACGTGTTTGAGGTCGCATATCAGGAGATCCAGAAGAGCCCGAAGTACGAGAGCGGTTATGCTCTGAGGTTTCCCAGATTCATAAGGCTCAGGGATGACAAGAGTGTTGAGGAGGCTGATACCATAGAGAGGGTTGCGAGGCTTTACGAGATGCAGTTTAAAGGAAAAGTGTAAAAATCAGGATGAGCTGTCAGTTACCGCTTTCCACTCTCCATTTTCAGGGTAAACCATCAGGTAAATTCTGTCGATCGGTGGCTTACCTCCCAATCCTTCAATCACGTCAAGACTGACCCAGTATTCATCAGATTCCTGATCATAGCTGTAATACACCTTTTTCTCCATCTTACTGGACATCCCACCAACAGCATTCTTCCCGTAATTTCCTGTTCCAACGGAGACTTCCGGAAATGCCATACACAGATCTCTCACCTCACTGCATCCCAGGACAATTCTCGCCTTAAATCCACATGCCTCGAGAATGGATGACATCAGAACAGAATATTCGTAGGAGTTTCCATGAAAGCCTTCTCTCAGCACTTCATCAAGCGAGAGTGATTGTTCAAAATTCTCCGAATTTCTATCATAAATCCATCTCGATTTAACATACTCGTAAATCACCATGATTTTCTCAATATCCGATTGATTTTTGTCCCATCCACCTGAAATTTTTGCAGCAATTTCAGCTATCCGTGGGTTTTCAGGATTTACATCCCTGCATACCCTCTTCACAAATCTGTTTATCTCATCAACTCTTGCAGGAAAATTGTACCTTTCTTTCAACTCCTTATTTATCGGAAAAAGGTATGGCATGTCATTTCCCTGATGTAGATGGACGATACCATCAGTTTTATTCTCTGCACATCCCATGGTAATGAGAAGTGCAGCCAGAATTGTTGAGATGGCAAGAATCATGTTTTGATTCGCTCTTGGTATCATAAAAATGAAGACACTCAATAGAATTATTATGGTTTTTTGTTTTCCATTAATGTAGATTTATAGCTACGAATTATGCCATTGACACAGCCCAAAGTTTTGAGAAAGCAGTAAAAGACTTCTGCAATTAAAATGCATTCAACGCCACTGTATTTTCCCAAACCTTAATCAACTCAGAGCAAACACATCCAGTATGCACACCATCGCCATAAACGATGCTCTCTGCTGGGTTAACGGAGAGTTCACAAGAGCTTCTATCGCAATGGACGGAAACATAATATCAAAAATATCAAAGCAGAAGCTGAAAGGCGAGATCACATTTGATGGCGGCGATCTTATTGCCATTCCAGCATTTTTCAACGCCCACACACATGCAGCGATGACCCTGCTGAGAGGGATTGCCGAGGATCTTGAGCTGAATTCATGGCTTAAAAATGTCTGGAAGGTTGAAAGAAAACTTGGTAGAAAGGAGATCTACTGGGGAACAATGCTTGGAATTGCTGAGATGATCAAAAGCGGTATTGCAGGATTCAGCGATCTCTACATCCATATGGACGAGGTTGCAAAGGCTGTTGGTGAAGCAGGAGTTAAGGCAGTTCTCTGCTACGGAATGGCAGACAGGGGAGATGAGGAGAAGGCAAGAAGGGAGCTTGAGATTGGTGAGAAATTCATAAAGGACTGGAACGATGCCTTTGATGGCAGAATTAAAGCCATTTTTGGACCTCATGCTCCTTACACCTGCACACCGGAATTTCTTAAATCTGTGAAGGAGAAGGCAGATGAGCTTGAAACAATGATACACATTCACGTTTCAGAGACGGAGTGGGAGATAAACGAGATCAGAAGCAGATACGGAAAAACCCCCGTTGAGCTTCTGAATGAAATCGGATTTCTTGATAGAAGGACAGTAATAGCCCATGCAGTCTGGCTCAGCGATGAGGAACTTGAGATCCTAAGAGAGAGAAATGTCAGCATCGTT
>JALUWC010000006.1 GCA_027019885.1 Geoglobus sp. | reverse complement strand
AACCTCCATTATGACAACCCTAACACTCCGGAGGTTGAGGGAGTTAATGTGAATCCTGAGTTTGGCTGTACGGGGTGCCACTTCTCAAAGGAGGCAGTCCCGAGAATGGCCGAGTGGGGTCGGTCAGCTCACGGAGGGTATGTGCTGGAGGTGAAAGAGAGCAGTCCGTCGGCTGCCGTAACAGAGGATGTGGCTCCGGCATGGACTCACTACGACTTCAAACAGTCCGACTGGAAAGCGTGCCAGAAGTGTCATACCTCGACAGGTTTCAGAAACTTTGTAAGCGGTCCTGAAAACTACAATCCGGCCAACAACACATTCCTGTTGGCAGGACAGCAGAAAGAACTCCTCTATTGCTGGGCATGCCATAAGGTTGAAGATAGGAGCTTTGACCTGAGAAACCCGGGCAGGTTTGAAAAGGTCTCGGAATACTCTGAGCCAGCAGATAGGATTTCAGCTGTCCCTGATCTCGGCAAGGCGAATCTGTGCATGGTGTGTCATTCAGGAAGGAGCAGTGGAGAAGCAATAAAATCTGCGGAGGAGATAAAGGGCAAGCACTTTGGAGCTTTCAACTCTCACTACTTGGCGGCTGGAGGCATAATCTTCAGACTCCTGCCTTACGAGTTTGATGGGAGAGACTACACCGATTTCAACCCCCATAAGAGTATAAAAGACCTCTGCATTGCATGTCACATGAGCAACGATGATCACACCTTAGAGGCAGTTGTTGCTGAGAACGGAGTGGTCAAGGACATAAAGGCTTACGACACGCTGTGCAAGAAATGTCACGGAGACAACAAGGAGGCACTAATTTCAACAATAAATGAAAGGAAAGCACAGTATGAGTCGGCACTTAAGGTGATTGAGAAACTTCTGGCGAAGAAGGGAATATACTACGACAAGGAGAGGTATCCATACTTCTACGGCACGCCCAGTGCTGATGAGCACACATTTGCCAACGCATTCAAAGACTGGCCCGATAAGGACACCCTTGGGGCAGCATACAACCTCAACCTGCTCGTACACGAGCCCGGAGCATTCGTTCACAACCCTGCATACGTCAAGCAGGTAATCTATGATACAATCGACTTTCTTGATGACGGCGTGCTGAACAACTCTGTAAAGAAAAGCGTTCCGGAAGATGTGAAGGCATTTATTGAAGGGGCGAGATAATCTTCCTTTTTTCTTTTTTAAATGCAAACATTTTTAATTGTCTTTATCTGTTCTTTGATATATGATGCACATCGGTCTTGACATCGGAACAAACTACACAAAGGCAACAGCAGATGGAAGCAAGGTCATAACCTTTCCAAGCCTTGTTGTGTATGGGGAAGAGAAAGAGTGGAGCCTGAAGGGGGAGGCTGAAAGGGAGGTTTACGTTGGCGAGGAGGCATCATACATGGCTCAGAACATGGAGAATGTTGAAGTGCTTAGACCTCTGCATGAAGGTAGGCTGATGCACAGCTCGTACATCGAGCTTGCAAAGCATGCCCTTGAAATGCTTAACATTAGCGATGGAAAATTTGTTGCAACCGGTCTTCCTGTAAAGAGCTCAAAAAAAGAAAGAGCTGAGCTTGTTGATGAGCTGAAGAACGCTCTCAGGTGTGATGTTCTGCTCCTCCCTCAACCTGTTGGCTCAATGGCTCACATGGATATAAACACGGGAGTCTGCATTGACATAGGATTTGGAACAACAGATATTATAGTTCTGGCCGATATGGAATATTTGAAGGGAGATACCCTGCTCGTTGGAGTTGATAAGATCTATGAGAGCATGGAGATGACAATAAGAAACAGATTTGGCATAACAATAACCCCTGAGGAAATGACAAGACTTCTTTCAGAGGAAAGCTTCAGAGTTGGGAAGGTGAGGGGAGGTAAGAAAATTGCAGTTTCGAGAGAGGATGTGATTGATGAGTATAACCAGCTCATGAAGTCCTGGGTTGAGAGGATTGTGAACAGGGTTAACATGCTGCTTGAGGGACTTTCAATTTCCTTGGTTGAGAACATAGTACTAACTGGGGGAGGGGCAAAGCTTCCCGGAGTTGAAGACCAGTTCAGAGAGCACTTTAGGGAGATCGGGGATATCCAGATACCTGACGATCCTGTAACAGCAAATGCAAGGGGATTTTACAAACTGGCGAAGCTCTATGCTGGCGAGCAAAAATCTGAGAGCAAGGAATTAGAGCAGAAAACTGAGGAGGAGACCAAGAAAAGAGGAAGAAGGAAGAAATGAGAATAAGCATTGACATACCTCCGGACATTGAAAGAGCTTTGAGCAGGAGGTGTGAGGAGCTCAGCATTTCTCCATCTGAATTTGTCAACCAACTACTTGAGTGGTACTTTTTCAAGAGAAAGAGGGACATCCCAAGAGAGATAATCGAGTTTGTTAATTTTGCAAGAAAAAAGGGAGTGGAGAAGGCAAAGAAATGCAAATACAGCGATGGAAAGTACTGTGCCCTTGAAACATACACGAGGCTGGACATTGATGCAGAACCGCAGCCGATTCATCCATACGAATGTCTTTTCTGCGTTTACTATTTAGACAGAAGCATTGAGGAAAAGAAGCCAAAGCCGGATATGAGGGAAGCGGAAAAGGCATACATGCTGGCAAAACTATCCGCAAAGATTCTTGTAAAAGAATTGGGTGATCAACTTGGATACAGACCCAAAATGAAAATAGAGAAGGGTGGAAGAGAGATAAAAAAGGATGACATCCGAAAGCTTGTTGAGGACTGGTAGGATTGGCATAAACATAAACGGGGATTTTGAGGATGAGATTCTTGTTGAAAAGGCAATAAAGGCATCCAAGCATGTAGATGTGGTGTGGATAGGTGACTCAGACTTTTTCAAGGAACCATTTCATGTTGCAAGGCTTGTAATAGAGAACACGGATCTCGCTGTGGGATTTGGGATTCTGAGAGCAAAGAAATGTCGGAGAATCATGAAAGAGCTTGAAAAATTTCGTGGCTATGAAGAGAGGGTTATTGTCGGAGTTGCTGCCGGAGATGGAGGGAACCTCGAAAATACGGCAAAATGCATCCAGAGGTTGAAAGAGAAATTCAGATTCCCTGTTGTTGCAGGAGGAACGGGAAAAAGAGCGATATCCAAGCTATCAAAAATTTCAGATGGAATTCTCCTTAACCACATCTCTCCAAAGCATGTTGATTTTGCTCTGAGGTATGCTGACTCTGACTTTGTTGCAGCATATGGCCCGTGTTTGGTTCTGCCATCTCAGTTTGAACAGGATCTGCTTCTTGCAACGGCAATGATAATGGGCAGCAGCAGGAGCTTCATAGAAGAGATGGGTTACACGGAAATTTTTGATAGAATTAGAAAAATAGACATCCTCAGCCTCATAGGTGAGAGACAGAAGGGAAAGGATCTGAATGCATTTGAGGAGTTCAGAAAGCTTCAGGCTCACAGAGAGTTTCTTTTTGAGAAATTTTCAGTTGCAGGAGACATTGATGAAGTCTCGAACAAAATTTTCTTTCTGCTTGAAAAATGTCATCATGTCATCCTTTCAGATCCGTTTTTCAGAGAGGAAGATTTTGATCTGAAGCTCAGGAAAATAGTGGAGAATTTAAAGAAAAAATTTAGAAATTAGTCCTCATCTGAGGAGGTATCGGTGTCAAAATCCTCTCCGCCTGACTCCTTTTCCTTCTCAAGTCCCTTTGCAGCGATGACGTCATCGATTCTCAGTATCATTATTGCAACCTCTGTTGCTGAGCTTATCGCCTGCTTTTTCACTCTTAATGGCTCAAGCACGCCTTCCTCCTTGAGATCAATGACCTTTCCTGAGAAGACATCGATGCCAGTGTAGATCTTTCCTCCTTCGTGTGCTTTTCTGAGCTCAACCAGTATATCTATCGGATCAAGTCCTGCATTCTCTGCTAAGGCTCTTGGAATAGCCTCGAGAGCTGATGCAAATGCCTCTGCTGCGAGCTGCTCTCTTCCGCCGAGACTTGGAGCCCACTCCTTGAGCTTTAATGAGAGCTCAATCTCTGGAGATCCACCACCTGCAACAATTTTTCCGCTCTCAAGGGCTGCCTTTATGACCTTTATTGAGTCTGTGAGACTTCTCTCTACCTCATCCACAATGTGCTCTGTTCCACCTCTCACAAGAAGTGTAACAGCCTTTGGATTCTTGCATCCCCTTATGAAGACCATTTCCTCGTCTCCAACCTTTTTCTCCTCAACGAGCTGAGCATAGCCAAGATCATCTGATGTAAGATCTCTCAGATCGGTTATTATCCTTGCTCCAGTTGCTTTTGCAATCTTCTCAATGTCGCTCTGCTTAACCCTTCTCACTGCAAGAATTCCGGCCTTTGCAAGGTAATACTGGGCGAGATCATCAATTCCCTTCTGGCAGAACACAACATTTGCTCCCGTCTCTGCAATCTTGTCAATCATGTCCTTGATCATCTTCTCCTCCTGCTCGATGAACTTCTGGAGCATCTCAGGGTCTGTGATTCTTATCTCAGCATCTGTTTCTGTCTCCTTGACCTCAAGAGCTGCCTTCAGAACGACGATCTTTGCCTCCTTGACTCTCTTTGGCATTCCCGGATGCACAACCTCCTTATCAATTACAATGCCATCTATGAGCTCGGTATCCTCAACTCCGCCTCCCTGTCTCTTCTCGATCTTTATGTTGTCCTCATCAACCTCCCACTTGCCATTTACCTGCTCTGCAACCTTCTTGACTGCCTGAACAACCAGACTGCTCAGGTGCTGGATCGCATACTCGGCGTGCTTTCCTGTTATTGCTGTTGCAGCAATCTTTTGCAGGGTTTCACTGTCCTCTGCATCAACATCGAT
>JALUWC010000005.1 GCA_027019885.1 Geoglobus sp. | reverse complement strand
TTGAAGCTCTGGATTCAGCAGCACTTTGGCACAATACCGGCAGCGTTGGGTTTTGTAGCGGTGCTGGCGCTGATATTGGTGAGGGTCAGCAAGTATGAGACTCTGGCAGGCGTGGGCGGGAGAAAGAAGGGAGGAGGAAAGAAAAAGAAAAGGTGAGGTGAGATGGCGAGGTACGGGAGGTATTATGGAGGGGCGTATAGCAAGAAAGGAAACCTGAGAGTGCTGGAGGTTGCCCTGCTTGCGATTGGCGTGCTGACAGGGGTAGCCGTTTTTGGACTCGGGAGCGTAAATCTTGCTTGGCTGACGGACTGGTCTGCTTTGCTTGCCGTGGTGGTTCCAATAGGCATTCTGGCAGCGGACAAGGAAAAGAAGCCGAGCAGGAAGATTACTGCAGTCGAAATCATAGCAGTGGTTGTTGCTATGTTCCTGCCACTTGCGGCTGCGGGGTATCTATCACCAGTAGGAGTGGACATTTCGCAGTATCTTGCAGACTCGGCCAAGGCTTTTGCGATGTTCATGGGGTACGTTGGTTCTCTGATAGTCGTGGCGAAGCAGGATTGAGCCTTAATTCACTTTGCGGGGTGAGAGTGTGCGAAAGGCAGTAATGGCGACTCTGATGCTAATGACGTTAGCTGGCAACGTGGTGGCCATCGCAGTTTTACCTTTGGTTCTTGGAATTGCAGCAATCAGCGGGGCAGGGTTCTTAGGCTACTATTTCGGCACGAACTCGGTTAATCAAACCTATGTTCAGGAATTAGAACAGAAATATCAACAGCTTTTAACTTCATCGAAGCAAACGAACGATAAGAACATTCAGCAAATGCTTTTGGAAGTTTACGCAAGAGACCAGAACCTTTACGGCTTAGGTTCTGACTTTGGAGAATATACTAAAAACTATGCGTGGGCATTGGCTAAATTCAAGGCTTTAGAAGCTTTGAAGGCTGGAAAAACACCGGCTGAAGCCAAAGCGGCGGCAAAAATGGCAGTCATGGATTACTATTATAACGTAACTCAGACACTCATAAATAACTTTGATGCCACTAATAGGTTATTAAACAAGACTTTGAACGAATATCCCAATTATGCGGGGGTTTCTCAAATCGTAGCCGCAACTTACAAGTTCACAGCAGTTGGATACTCTAATAACTGGTTCAAAGTAATATATGACCCAGTAAACAATAAATGGACTGCTCAGGTTTGGGTTACAAGCCCATATTACTCAAACAGAGGTGTTTATTCTGCAAAGGTTTACTTAGAGACAGAATCAAAATTAATAGTGGGTAAGCAGTGGAGTTACAATGTTCTGCATGGATATGTGAGGTTCAAAGCGTCGCAATATTCAACGTTTACGTGGAATGCGAAGGTAAAGACTGTCGAATATAGTGGGGTTGAAGTTTACAACAATACGCTTTTCTACTCAGCGATTAACCAGATTAACACCGCATATAACCAGATAATCAATGAAATAGATCTTTACGTGGACAATCTGGCTGCAAGCGTTGATTTAACAAATGTAACAATTGACAAGTTTTATGACCCATATATTCTGGCAAGCCAGTTTAACAGCGACCTGAACGCTTCCGGCTATGCCGGCTACGCCGCCGCTGAGCTAGCATTACTTGGATTCAACACTACGGGCATAAACAAGACCATAACAATAGCAATTGGCAATAAGACTGTGACGGGCTGGTTATTCACAACATGGGGCGGCACGATTCAGGCAAACAACACATATACGGCAGACATGGGTAAATGGTATATTTTGACTGACAACGGGCTTTATGAAATCCCACAGGGGACAACGTTTAAGGTTGTAGCTCTTAAAGACATGGCCGGAAATACTCTTACAAACACCACGCTTAAGAGCTACACGTCAGCCACAGCGGACACAGCTAAAATATATGATGAGCTGGCGGCACTTAGACAGCTTTGGGAGGAATACTTAACTTTACAGGCTACAGCGTCAGGAGCTGGAGCAAGTGGCAGCAACAGCCTGTCGGCATGGTGGAACGGACTTGACACAATCGCAAAAGCTGGAATAATCAGCATTGGAGCTGTCGGAGTTTACGCAGTTCTCAGAAGGAAGTAACCTTTCTATTATTTTTTACATGGTGGCTCTTATGGCCAAGAGCAAGGCCGGAAAGAAAAAGGGGCTTTTCAGGCCGGCAAAGAATAAGAAAATAGCTGAAATCATCAAAATAGACTCTCCAAAAAATGCAAGGGGGAGCATTAAGGAACTGGCTAAAATGATTGACAAGGGAAAAATCACTATAGACCAGGCCATAAAATACGTTACAACCGCAGCAAACAGAGCCAAAGCATCCTTGAACAGAAAAAATCTGAGCAGCAGGGAAAGGAAAGAGATGAAAGAGGTGGCAAAGATTTACAATAGCTTTAAGGAGGATCTGAAGAAAGCAAAGAAGCTTATCAGGATTAAGTGAGTATGAGGGCGTTAATTCTTTTTTTGATTTTATTGGTGCTTCCCGTGGCTTCAGCGGACTACATCGACATGTCGAAGTTCGTTAAGCAGAACACCACAGTTCAGGAGCTTGGAAAGTTCAGCAATCAGCCTGATTTAGTTTACTGGAGCAATGAAACAAAGAAATTCATAACCGGCACAGAAAACAAGTGGGACATAGATAAGTGGGCTTATGTGGTAGACTATGACCTGGATGAAGGCTGGATAATCATCTTTGCCAACAGAACCGAGCCGGTAACGGTGGTTGACGTTTTTGGAGGAACCTGGAAGAAAACGACAATCCACAAGGGCTACAACCGCCTGAACTTCTCAGGAGTCCAGGAATATGCCGGGCTTAAAGTTGTAACTATTGGCTCTCCCTGGGGTTTCGCCATCCTAAAGCAGAAAAAAGATCTGTTCTACTTCGAGGACTATCCCATAGCCATCCTTAAATCAGAGCTGGCAAAGTTTGGCTGGCAGAGGGCAGCGGGAGCCTTAGGTATATTCCTGGTTGGCTTCGCCTTGAGTTACTGGCTGAAGAGGGACAGGCTCCTGATAAGCTTTGTTGATAACCTTATAGTTCTTACAGCCTGTGTTATTCTGATCTTAGCGGTTCTGAGCGTTGATTACACGACGGCGACGGTTAAGATTCCTGCAGGCAACACCACAATAGCCAAATCAATCCCAGTTTTAGAGCTTAGCAGGGAGAAGGTCAGGGACATGTATAACTGGGCTTTTGCCGTGTTCTTTGTGTTGGGCTTTCTATTTGCCAGGCGTTTGGCTGAATATGAAAAGCTTTACCTGGCTATTGTGGATTACTCAAAACCAATCAGGCTTTATGAGCTGCCTTATCTGCCAAAGCTGAACCTAATCAGAGACTTTGATAACAGATTAACTAAGATCAGCTTTAAGGACGACTTCAAGCAGCCTGTGAGCTTTGAACTTGATGGGGAGAACGTTAAGGGCATTCTGGCGGTGAAGGCAGAGGACAGGATTAACGACAGCAAAGCAGAGTTTAACGCAAAGTACAGCCTGATTGCCTTCTTTGCCATGCTGGCCATCAGCGTTGTGGCTGGTTACCTGAACGTTTTCAAAATAGACCTGGCCTATTCTTTATTCCTGGCTGCCATAACCGCCCTGATATTCAACATCAGGGCCATAAAGCAGCACTTCAGCCTTGAAGTGACTAAAACAAAGCTCATTGAGTGCAGCGAGATAATGAACGAGGATAACTATACTAGGATGCTCAAAAGCGCCCAGATTAAGCAGATAGCCGAGGATTACAACAAGCTGTTGAGGGCCTACGTTAGGGAGAAGATCACCCAGCCGAGGAAGACCATAAACGAGCTACTGAGTGTGATTAAAGAGGTGAAGCAGGTTGAGCAGGATTAAGCTTAAGGAGAACGACAAAATAGAGCAGCTCAGGCGCTTTATAGCTTTCAGACTCTCCGCTAAACATGGCTTTGGAACCCTGGTTTTCGATCCATGCGGAGACAGCCTCATCTTCATCCTGGACATAGCGGAAAAGGAGTTTGGCAAAGAGGCGAGGGAGGAGCTTTTCAGATTCCTTGAGCCCTACCACAAGATGAGGGTTTTGAAGACCCTCCAGCATGAAGGAGTTAAACAAAAGCTCTGGATGGCTGCCAGCGATTTGGCGAAGGACAGCGATGAAAGTCTGGACTTATTTAGTGACAGCGGCGATGGCGGTGAGGTGGTGGATTTTGAATAACAAGCTTATGCAGGCAATAAACAGCGCCATTGAGCGGGATGGTTTCCTTTTCATTGGTATCCTTGGCGATAAGGGGCTGGGTAAGAGCGTTACCGGCCTGAACCTCACCTATTCGATTCTTAATGAGTGGAACAAAGCCCTGAGACATACAATATTTACAATCAATGACTTCAGCAACCTGCCTTACCGCAACGACTTGGTCAGGCATGAGGATGGCAGGATTAAAGTGATTCTGTGGGATGACTTTGCTTTACACACATCAAGTTATGGTTTTAGCAAGCGGGGAGAGAGGGATCTACTCATTGATTTCATTGAGGACTTCGAGGTTGTCAGGGAAGAGGTGGCTGTGCTTATTGTAACGGCAGCAACCTGGGAGATGATACCTCCAAAGCTCAGGGATGCAGCTCACATCTTCATTCAGATGACTAAAAGGGGAAAAGGTGAGATATGGGCTAAACAGCGTGGCTGGCTTTTCCTGAGGAAGGACTACCGCAAAATTGGGGAGATTGAGACCGAGAAGATACCTGATGAGGTTTATAATGCTTACAGAGAGATGAAAAGGAAGGCCAAGAGGGTGAAGGAAAAAATCAGTTTGCTAAAGCAGAAGGAGAAGGCTGAGAAGCTGGCGGAGGAGTTGACAGAGGAGGACTGGGAAGATGAAGATCTTCTGACAGCTCTGGGCATCAAGGACATGCATGGG
>JALUWC010000004.1 GCA_027019885.1 Geoglobus sp. | reverse complement strand
GTGTTTTGGTTTTAGGGATGATTGTAAGTGGGTGTATCAGTGGAAACAAGCCTACAAGTAAACAGCCTACTGCAACCCCGGTACAAACTGAACAACCTGCTGGAAAGCTATACAAAATGAGCGTTGTTGTTGGACCAAATTCACCATGGGGGCAGGCAGCAAAAATGTGGGCCGATGAGGTGGAAAAAAGAACAAACGGGAAGGTGAAAATCAAGATATACTTCTCTGGACAGCTGTTTGCAGGAAAACAGACGAATGAGTTTCTACTATTAAGTCAGGGTGTTGCGGACTTTGCAGTGGGCTCAACAATAAACTGGGCTCCTCAGGTACCCCAGTTAAATCTGTTTACATTGCCATTCTTCTTTCCGGAAGGGAAGAGCAAGGGAGACATATACAAAGCAGTAGATGCAGTTGAAAATGGGAAAGCGGGAGGAATGCTTTCAAAAACCTTGGACAAATATGGCGTCGTTCCTCTTGCTTGGGGTGAAAATGGATTCAGGCAAGTTACCAACTGGAAGAAAGAGATAAAAACTCCAGATGATTTGTCAGGATTGAAGATCAGAGTAGTAGGTTCACCAATATTTATAGATACTTTCAAAGCATTGGGTGCCGATCCAACAGAAATGAACTGGGGTGATGCGATTACCGCATTCCAGCAGAGGGTTGTTGATGGGCAAGAAAACCCAGTGAACATCGTCATCATACCATACAAAATCTACGAGTTCCATAAGTATATGACCGTATGGGATTATGCGATTGACCCGTTAATCTTTGCAGTTAACAAGAAGACATGGGACTCATTTGATCCACAAACACAGAAAATAATTAAAGAGGCTGCTATAAAGGCCGCCAAGTGGGAGAAAGCCATGGCAAGAGTTGGTTTAGACGATGGGACATCAATTAAGATTCTGAAAGAGGATTACGGTTATACTCCCAAAATACTCAAACCGTTCGAGTTCCTTCAGAGTAAAGGAATGGTGGTAACAACACTGTCTCCCAATGAAAGAGCTAAATTTAAGAGCGAGATGGGTGAGGTTTACAAGAAATGGGTTCCGAAGATTGGTAAAGATCTGGTTAATGCAGCAATCTCTGACATAGAAAATGCACTTGGGATTAAAGTTGCAATTCCATGATTTTTTATTTTATTTATAGGGGGTGGTATAGATAAAATTAGAAATAGGTGAATACTTTGAAGATTATATTGCCGGATTTTTACTCCTCATAATGGTCATAGTAGCTTTCGTTAATGTTGTGACTAGATATTTACTCCATGCCTCATTAGCCTTTACAGAGGAAGTTGAAGTAGCTTTCTTTGTGTGGGTAACATTTTTAGGAACTGCAATGGCATTTAAAAGAAAGTCCCACTTAGCAATGACTTTTTTCAGGGATCGCGCGTCAAAAAATATAAGAAGAGTGTTATTATTAATCGGTTATGGATTAAGCTTCATACTTTTTGCCATTGTTCTCTACCTATCCGCTCAATACGTTTATCTCGACATGGTACTGTATCACTCAAGAACGATGGCACTTGGTATCCCCATGTGGGTGTATACGATAGGAATGCCACTCTTCTCGATCATAGTGTTGGTGAGGATAGCTCAAACCATGTGGAGGATGAGAGAAAATGATTGATCCATCAATTATCATTCTAGTTTTACTTGGAATACTTTTGATCCTAGGATTGCCGATAGGGGCCGCATTGGGATTGACCTCTATATTTGCAATATGGTACTATCAATACGGTATTGAGGTAGTAGGTCCAAATATTTTTTCTGCAATTGCAAAGTTCCCGCTATTAGCCATACCCTTCTTTATCACAGCTGGAGTGACTATGCAAAAATCAGGAATCGCTGAGAAAATAATAAATTTAGCTAAATATTTGATTGGAGATGTATATGGTGGGTTAGCGATAGTCGGTGTCATTGTTGCCACGTTTTGGGGTGCAGTTTCTGGTTCAGGACCAGCTACAACGGCAGCAATTGGCGTTATACTAATACCTGCATTAATAACAAGCGGATACTCAAAAGGGTTTGCTGCAGGAATAATCTCGACAGCATCAGGCTTAGCAATTATAATCCCTCCAAGCATTGCATTGATCGTATATGGTGCAATAACGAGTGTCTCAATAGGAGCATTGTTCATAGGTGGTATAATTCCCGGTTTAATTACGAGCATAATCTTGTTGATCTCTGCCTACATCGTTTCACGCAAAAGGGGATATAAGGGTGGTGTTGAAGAGAGAACTCCCAGAGATATTCTGAACGCAACTAAAGATGCTTTTTTGGGACTAATGGCGCCTGTCATAATTCTTGGTGGGATTTATGGAGGAGTTTTCACACCGACGGAAGCAGCAGTTGTTGCAGTTGTCTACTCTTGGTTTATTGGTGCGGTAGTTTATAAGACCATAACTTTTAAAGGGTTTCTGAAAATACTAATGGATTCTGCTGAGATATCGTCAGTGGTTATGTTTGTAGTTGCATTTGCTACCTTGTTCTCATTTACAGAGGATACAGCAGGTTTAATTGATAAAGCTGTGATTGCAATAACTGGATTCTCTCAAAATCCTTTTGTAGTTTTGTTTTTAATTAATATTTTACTTCTGATAGCAGGTATGTTCTTGGACGCGATCTCAATATACTACGTATTCTTACCTATATTTATACCAATAATGCAATATTTCAATTGGGACCCTCTTTGGTTTGGGATAATCATGACAATAAATTTGGCAATAGGTCAGGTAACACCTCCTGTTGCCGTAAATGCGTATGTGGCTGCGAATATAGCAAATACCAGTTTAGAGGAGATTGCTAAGGAGGCTTTGCCTCTAATTCTGGCTGCAATCTTAGCTTTAGTAATAATGATCTTATTCCCACAACTTAGCCTTTGGTTACCAAAACATGCGGGCTTGTATCAGGGATTCAAAGGTAGTTAAGGCTTTAATTATTTCTACCTTGCAATACCTTTGAGACACAAATACACTTACTTTATAGCATGTATATGAAATAAAGTCTAAATCAACCGCTGTTACGATATCACGTCAAGGCTTAAGACTCACAATAAAACTCACTCAACTTCTATTCTATCCTATTTGCCAACTCATCTCTCTCCAAAACCTTCCCTTCAAGAATTATATCCTCAATTTTCTCCAAATCTCTAACATGCTTGATAGGATTCCCATCTATCAGTAAAAGATTTGCCAGAGCTCCCTGCTCGATAACTCCAAGGTTTTTGCCTAAAGCTTCTGCTGCCGTGCTGGTAGCAGACTTAAGGGCTTGCAGAGGCTTCAATCCGGCTTGAACGAGTAATTCGAGCTCCTGATGCAGGCTGAAGCCAGGAACTATGAATGGGTTTGGGGAATCGGTTCCCGCAATTATCTTAACACCAGCTTTAGCCAGCATTCCTACAAACTCGGAAATTTTCTCAAATCCCTTTCTTGCTAGTTCTCTGTCCTCTTTGGTCAGCATGAATGGCATGAACTTCTTGAAACGTTTTGAAAAGAGGAGTCGAGATAAGGGATTGCGCATGTACTTGAAGTATTTCTGATAGGGCATAACCTTCTCCATATAATCGATGTTCGGGTCTTTTAAACCTTCTTCAACATAAACACTTCTTCGAAGAACCAGAAGGGTGGGACATACGTATGTGCCTCTCTCAACCAAGATTTGAATGAGCTCTTTCACTCTTTCGGAAGACAAATCAGCCTTGCACCAGATTTTAAACATCTCTGCAATCTCCTTCCCGCTCCCATCTCCTTTCTCAGCATCTCCAACATACGATTTGTCTAGAAGTTTACCTGCATGCTCGATGGTATCTATTCCGATTTTCGCTGCCTCGATGGCGGAAGTTGCTCCAAGATGCCCTGCAACCCTCAACCCTTTGCTGTGGGCCTCATCAACGATTGCTTTCAGCGTCTTGGGTTTCACACCGTCGTAAACCTTGATTAGGTCCATACCTTCAAAGTGCAACCTCCTAACTTGCGTTTTAGCCTCGTCTATACTCGAAACCGCTCTTGAATGGAACCATTTGAGGGGTGGCTCATCAAGCATCGGTCCTGAAGAGAAGAAAAGCGGGGCTGGATTCTTTTCCCTCCACTTTTCCACGAAAAACTTCGTCTCCAAATAATTCCCAACATCTCTGACGGCTGTCACGCCATTGTACAGCAGGAGGTTCAGGAAGTTCTTCACAGCTTTAAAAGGGTCTCTGAAGTCCTCGGTGTATCCAGCAACGTGAACATGCATGTCTATCAAGCCAGGCATCAGAAAGCTCGTTTCAAGGGTTTTATCGGCTCTAAAATCGCGCCTTCCAACTTCAACAATCTTCCCCCCTTTGACGAGAACTGAGGCATCGTGCATTACTTTGAATCCATCGAAAAGCTGTTCTGAGTTGATTAGGAGGGTTTTAGTTGCCGGAGATTTCATAATTGTTACAGTAAGTGTCTCAGATATATTGCTTATCTAAGTCTAAGGTTGAAGTTGTTTTCCGGTGTAATGTTTTTCAAGATTACACAAGCCTAAAACTTCTGGATGCGATGTTTCAATCCCAAGACATTACTCTTCAACCAATTAATGGGTGCGAAGAATCGTTCAATTATCAAACTGAATTTCTTTGCCGCACCTTCTTTCTGTGAGAAGCTGAGTAATTGGGAAGTGTAAAGTTATTTCGTTTATGTACCGACAAACAAAAACTTTAAATAATGTAATTCATACAATTCATACAAATATGAAATACATGCATTACAGGAGTTGGTAAAGATGGTTGAAATAGGGAAGGGCAAGCACATCTTTGGCATGGTCAAGGTGGGCGAGAGGGGGCAGATTGTCATACCTAAAGAGGCCAGAGAGAAGTTCGATATCAAACCTGGAGACAGCCTTCTTGTCCTGGGCGATGAGGAGAAGGGCATCGCTCTCGTGAAGGCTGAT
>JALUWC010000003.1 GCA_027019885.1 Geoglobus sp. | reverse complement strand
TCTGCTATGAGCCGAGAGATTATGCTTCCAACATATACAACATTTACCTTTTCCCCTATTTTTTCAGCATAGTTTTTCTTCTCAGCGATTCTCCTGCATGCCAAGGGCTTTTCGCTTATCTCCGAAAATTTTTCAATCATTGAGACTATGTCCGGATCGTTCTCGGCGATTAAATCTTCAACTGGACCAAAGAAGATCAGCCTGACATCTGCCCAGCCATTTTTGACAGCATTTGTGGCATACATCAGTCCCGTCATGGCTTTCTCCTTCGCCTCTCTCCCGCTTGAAATTATAATCAGGATTCTGGGTTTCATCGGGATAGAAAGAAGATCTCATTAATATCTTTTTGCATCGTTGTAATCAGCGTTGAAGAACTTCCATATTCTCTCTGCAGTCTTTTTTCCAACCTTTGACACAGTGACAAGGTCATCAATTTCGGCATTGGCAAGATTTCTCAGTGTTCCAAACTTTTCGAGGAGATTTCTGGCTATTACTGGGCCAACATCTGGGATTGCTGAAACAACGTATTCAAGCTCTTCAGACAGATCCCTTTTTGTCTTGTCTGCATGTAATGCTATTTCTCTTCCCTTTATCTCCTGTTCCCTTCTTGCAATGGCAATCAGAAAATCTGCCGTTTCCTCTTCGTTTTTTGTGAATATCAGAGGCACGCCAAAATCAACAGCAATGCTGGCAATCGCCCCCCTGATTGCATGGGGGTTCATCCTTCTCTTTCCGTATATGTTTTCACCCTCAATAACAAGAACTGGTTTAGGATAGCTTTTTTTGAGATTTAAGATCTGAGAAAACAGTCTCTCACTGCTGACCATGCTGTCAAGAAAATCATCCACGGTTTTTCTCTCGACACCGACCCTCTCACTCAGCACGTAATCAGCCACCTCAAGGTTTGTGATCTCAACTTTTGCACCCTTCTCTCTCAATCTCTTGGCTATTCCAGATCTCATTTCACGGGAGTCAATGTAGATAATTGGCCCCTTTCTCTCATCATCAATTTCAATGAACCTGTCAAGGGTTGGCTCAGCCCTTTTTCTGAGCTCATCTCTCAGTCTGTAGAGCATGTCATACATCATCTTCTCCTTTCTCAGGCTTGCCCAGTAGTAGGCTTCATCTCTCGTTCCCTTTGTTATTAGAACAACTATTTTTCCCTCTCTCCCTCTTCCTGTTCTTCCTTTCCTCTGTATTGCCCTGATCTCTGATGGGACTGCCTCATAAAAGACAACAAGATCTGTGACAGGGATGTCAAGGCCCTCTTCCCCAACACTCGTGGAAACAAGAATATTAATCTCACCACTCCTGAATTTTGTTAGAGTTTCTATCTGCTGTCTCTGACTCATTCCTCTGTCTTCATCCCTGTTTGTCTGTCCGATGAACTTCTCCACCCTGAATCCAGTCTCTCTGAGAACTTCAGCAATTCTGTCCGCTGTATCGCGATAGTTTGCGAAGACAATTATCCTTGATTCAGGATGTCTTTCGATCTGATCTCCAAGGATTTCAATCAGCTTTCCCATCTTTGGATGGTCAAAATCCATCTTCAATGCCTTTATCATGCTTTCTCTGAAAACCGGATCCTCAAAAAGGGATTTTGATGCTCTACTCCCCCTCCCTTTCGCCTCTTTGAACAGCCTTCTCAGGTACTTCTTCAATGCCTGAATGCCCTGAGTTTCTATCAGCTCAATGGCATGCTGAATCTTCATTATTTCTGCGAGAACTGAGAGAGCATCAAAATAAACATGCTCTCCTGTCTCACCTGCCTGATTTTGCAATGCTTCCTGCAAAGCCAAGAGCTCTTTTTTTGAGAGATCTCTGATGTCGATTTCAAGCCCAAGCTTCTCAAATTTTCTGTATCTCAATTCAAGTGCTTTTTCAAAATTCTTTTTTATCTGTTCAAGCTCAGGTGGTATGGCAACTTTTATCCATTCTATCTCTTTTGTTGAGACGTACCTCTTAACATCAGGATCATGCTCAGTCTTGACATCCAGATTGTCGATGTGGAGATTTCTGATCACCTCTCTTATCCTCTCAATATCGCTTCCCGGAGATGCCGTGATTCCGAGGATGAGGGGGTTTTTTGATCTTTTCATGAACTCCCCAGCTATGAAAACATACGAATAATTTCCAACTGCCCGATGTGCTTCATCAAAAATTGCAAGCACAAAGTCATTCATGTCAATTTTTCCTGAGATTATGTCGTTCTCGATTACCTGAGGTGTTGAAACAACTATCTTGGCTTTTTCATACAATTCCGGCCTTTTTTCAGGGATTGTCTCACCGCTTATTGAAACAATCTCATCTTCGGAGATTCTCATCGTTCTCTTCAGGAACTCTGCATGCTGCTCAACCAAAGGCTTGGTTGGTGCAAGAAACAGAACCTTCCCGTTCTCATTCAGCAATCTTGATGCAATCACAAGGAGAGCTATGACTGTTTTTCCAAGTCCTGTTGGAAGGACAATCAGTGTGTTTGAAAGAAGGGATGAAGCTGCCAGAGAGAGCTGATAGCTCCTCCTCTCCACAGTTTTTGGCCTGATCAGTGGATGGGAGATGTAATCCATACGTCAGAAAATAGTGGATAGATGTTAAAAATTTATGGGAAAGGGTTACACTGGGGTTGCTCTACTCTCTGATAGATTCCTCGATTTTGCTTTGTAACTCCAGCGGATCAGAATTAGAGCTGAAATGAGGTATCCAAACTGCAGGAATGCTCTCAGATATTCCATGCTTGCAGAGTATCCGAAGAGAACAGCAAAGATGCTCCCTATCACGCCTTTGTTGTGAAGAAAACTACTCTCATTGATTCCCAAGCTGTATGCATTCTCAAAGAACCACGACTCATGACCATTTCCCTCAAGAACCTCAATCAGTTCATGAGTGCCATATCCAAGAAGGCCGGAGGCTATGAAGGCGAGAAGTATGCTCGTTACGTAGAAGAATTTCTTCAAACTCAGTTTGTACTCAAACCTCAGTATCGCCAGGCTTAAACCAATCGATACAACAATGCCAGCAGTTACGCCAGCGATTGTTCCGGCAACATCCCGGGCTGCAAATGGGGTGAGGAAAAGAACAGTCTCTATCACCTCTCTTACAACGAATATGAATGCAACAAACGCTATCCCCCATGCAAATTTCTGTTCAGCCTTTCTCTCAACCTCTTTCCTCACATCCTTTCTTGCCATCCAGATGATCATGTATGTCAGCACAATCACCGCAATGTATGCTGCCATGCTTTCAAAAAGCCCCTTCTGATCGCCTTTAAGCCCCCCGTAAATCCCGAGAACTGCGAGGGCAATTACGGCTCCAGAGAATAGCGCTGCAAAAGCTCCATAGTAGGCGTATTTTACTTCATCAAGTCTTCCTGTTCTTTTCAGATATGCCACAACAATCGCCACAAGAAGTATCGCCTCGAACCCCTCTCTGAGTGTTATTACAAACTGTCCGATCATACTAAACACCGTTAATTTAGGAGATCCTAAAATTTATAAATGTTTCGGCCTACCTAAATACAATTCACTCAAGCTCTATGCCATAGATCATTTCAATATTATCCTTACATATTTTCATCACAAAATCCTCATCAAACCCCGCTTTCAGAAGCTCTTTAATCTTTTTTGGAACTGTTTTGGGGCCAAGAACACTTCCGGGTCTGCTTTTATCATCGATGTAGTCTGTTTCAAGGACAAATCTATCTCCCTGCCCTGCGGCTTTTACCGCATTATCACCCATCGCAATAACAGATGGAAATAAGCCAATCTCGGAGAACTCATCCACTCTTGGAGGGGAAAAGTGCTTTATCACTCTGTCCCTTTTAATTCCCGCCTTATCTGCGATGCGTGCAATCTCCTCCATTCCCTCCTTTGTGTAGCTTTCGGTATGAAGCTGAACCGGGCAATCAACTTCCTTCGCTATCCGAAAGGCGTGCATCATTACCTCATTGCTCACCCTCCGGATGTAATCGCCAACCTCATAATGGGGTCTTCCTGACTTTATTGCAACTGCCTTTCCCTCAGCAACATACCCCCCAGCTATTTCAAGTGCCTCCTTCATTATCTCTCCAGCTCTGTCTGCTCCCCATCTCCTGGACAGAATTGTAATCTCGGCGGGATGAACTGAAAGAATTGCATAGGCTTTGACGATCTCATTTGCCCTCTCAACGAGCTTGATGTGATCATCGAATATGGCTCTGAAATCATCACCGTTTGATGGAGCAATCCCGTAATGATGACTTAGAAGAGAGACGAGAAAGACATGCGTACCTCCTGCCTGCCTGAACTGCTTTAACGCTTTAAGCCTGAGATGGTTGTAGAGGTGCATATGGTTGTCAGTGATCATGGTGGATATCATGAAAGTGTATTGAAAGGAAGGGTTTTTGAGTCTAACCTTTTTGAAATTCATGCTGTTGGGATGATGTGCTTCTGATGAAGAAAAGATTGTGCTCGATTGTATTATTTCAGGTATGTTGTTTTAGCCACATTACCACCGGGTCAATACCGGTGAGGTAAAGTGTAGTTGAGCTCAAGAAAAATCCATTAACGCATCATCAAACCGAGAGGTTTATCGTTATCTCCGCAATGTCCTCCGAGTATCCCGATATTCTTATAAGGCCGTCGAGAATCGTCTTGAGCTTCAGCGCCTGGTAAACGTCCCCATCCACCTCAATCCCCCTGATTCTGTCCTTGATGCTCTTCGACATTGCAAAAACCTCGTCGGCGATGTCCGCGGCACCTTTCTGGTAGGAGTTTATGGCAGCCCTGAAAAGGGCAAGGGTTTCTGTGGCGTTATCGTGGATATGCGGAACAGATTTCCCCAGCTCGTTCAGGCTCTCAGTCATCAGGGTGATGTGGTCGGCAACCCTTTCAAGAGTCTTGATGACTATCCTCAGCCCCAGAATCTCCCTGCTGGTGAGTTCGAGACCT
>JALUWC010000002.1 GCA_027019885.1 Geoglobus sp. | reverse complement strand
TAGATTTCTCAGGTATGTAAGGGTTCTGGCAGACTATCAGTTTGGGATGGGGGCAGGTAAGGCGCTCTTCCCTGAGACATGTGAATTCATAATCTCCCCGAAAACAGGGAAAGTCAGGCAGATAACGGATAGAGGCGTGAGAATAGCAACGGTCAGGCCTGAAAGCGGGATGCTTTCTGTTAGCGTTGAGGGGGCAAGAAGGTTGATGGAGGTCTTTGAGTTCCCAAAGCTGAGGGTTGCTGTTGATCATAGGGTGGGAGAATTCATCGCAGAGGGCAAAAATGTTTTCGCAAAGCATGTAATCTCTGTAGATCCAAGTATAAGGGCAAATGATGAGGTAATTGTTGTCGATTCCGGTGACGAGCTTCTTGCCACGGGAAAAGCAATACTGTCAGCCCATGAGATGCTTGAATTCGGCAGGGGAGTTGCGGTATCTGTGAGGCATGGGGTGAAAAGATGAAGAAGTACAGAATTTCGGATGACGGGAAAACTCTGGTAGTTGTTAAGGACTCAATAGTTGACAAGCATTTGAGATACGAGGGAAGAATTCTTGCAGGGATAATGTCGAGCTTCTGGGGTAACATCGAGGCTGAAGAAGTGAGACTTGCCGGAAGGAATGTTGTTGGTGGCGATATAATCTGTGAGAGAGCAATTATAGGCCCTAAATCTGAGTTCAACAGGCTGATAGCCAGCGGAAATGTGCTCATCTTTCCCAAATGCAGGGGAAGGTATGTTGAGGCAGATTCAGTGATAATAAGAGAGGGTTGCCTTATCGGAGCAGTGAAGGCCAACAGGATAGTGATAGACGGACTTGCGAGAATTGGGAGACTTGAAGGTGGGAAGATTATTGCTTCGAAGGATTTATGAACCTGTCCTCAAATTTCTTCAGATCCTCAATCTTGCCTATTACGGCAATTTTTGAGTTCGGCTCTATTTTGCCGTAATCTCTTGTTTTTCCATCTTTCTCTATTGCCAGCACATGCACTCCGTCAAAATTTCCGATTTCGCTACCTGAGATAGGAGAATTTTCGTCAATGAAGTATGTTCTGACATGAATGTTCTCGTATATGAGCTTTTTCTCCGCATCTTCCCTGAATATCGTTGATATGATCATCTGGGATGTGATTGTGGATATGTCCACAACATAATCTGCTCCGGCCATGAACATCTTCTCCCTGTAGGCAGGATCGTTGCATCTCGCTATTATCAGCATGTCCTTCTTCTTGTTTCTGAGCATCATGATCAGAAGAAGAGCATCTATGTCATTTGGGACTGCTATGACTGCTGAGCTGTACTTTTCAAGATCAATCTCATTCCAGAGTTCCTCACTTAGAGCGTTCTTTCTGATGAAATCCACACCGTCTATTGCCACCTCCTGGGTGTCTATCGCGGTTACCTCAACACCCTTGGACAGGAGGATTTTTGTAACACTCCTTCCAAAATCTCCAAGACCGACAAGCAGGACTCTCATGCCACAACACCATCATAGAATTTTATGAGATCTCCTCTTTTTCCGAATGCAAGAACCATGTCTCTCTTTTCGATCATGAAATCATCTGGAGGCATGAACACAAGCTTACCTTCTCTCCATACCGCAAGAATTCTGACAGTGTACTTTTTCGATATTCTCTGCACGTTCATGCCTGCAACAATGGATTTCTCAGGAATCATCAGTTCTGTCATTCCATACTCTCCGAGTACAGTTTTTACATCCATGTCTCTTGTTATCTTTTCCAGAATTATTTTGGCAACCTGTGCTCCTGCAACAGATTTTGGAGTTATAACGTTGCTGACTTTTGCGTAATGGAGATATCTGGCATAAAATGGATCTGACAGCACTGCAATTTTCGGTATGTCAACATCCTGCAGGGTTATTAGAACATCAAGACTTTTCTCGACACTGTCCCACATTATTACTGCCGAAAGAGCACTGTCAACATTTGCGTTTTCTCTGCAGGAATCTGTTTTACACAGTATGGCATTGTGGCTGTTCTTCAGCGCTTCAACAGCTCTGTCTCTGTCAGTTTCAACAACAGTATATCTTGCTCCCAGTTTTTCGATCTGGGATATGAGGTGAGGTGTTAGCTTTGTGTAACCGAAAATGAGAATGTGGTCTGTAACATCAGTTTTATCGGGGATGCTGAGCAGAAACCTTCTCTCAGCCCACGGAATCATGATGTAGGGAATTGCAACACCAAAAAGGAAAGCAATACCGTAAATCTGGACAAAAATTGCAAAAATCTTCCCGGCATAAGAGCTCATAACGATATCCCCGTATCCAACGGTGGTTATTGTTGTTACCACCCAGTAAAGGCCATCGAGATAGCTTATTTCCTCGCCTTCAGATTTCTTTATCTCAACAGCTAATGCTGCAAAAAGGAATATGGAAAAAATAAAAAGACCCAGTACAACTGAAGTCTTCTTTTTCATTCAGGTTTATCCATAAGTTTAACCTTTTTAAGTATTTCTCCGTCTTTTGAGTGGGGATTTCTGAAAACTGTGTCGTTACCCTTTTCAATCTCTCTGGCTGAATCGGCAAGAATTGCGGCAATTCTCATCATTTCATGAGCTGAGGCAACAAGAGGTATGTACTTCTCTGGATCTCTCTCAATAAAGCATCCCTTGACATCGATGTCAGCGACCTTCTCTGCA
Organism: Geoglobus sp.; assembly: GCA_027019885.1. GTDB lineage: Archaea > Halobacteriota > Archaeoglobi > Archaeoglobales > Archaeoglobaceae > Geoglobus. The sequence goes on along the minus strand of JALUWC010000002.1, from coordinate 2,278 downwards.
ATGTAAAATGCTGCCATTGCCTTGGCTTTGGCATACGGGTTCTGGAAGTTCCCCGCCTTGACTGCCTTCTCTGCGGTGATCACGATCCTTGGCAGCTCAGGTGTCTCTCCCTTCTTGATCGCCTCAATAACCCTGTCAATCTCCTCCTGCACAATTCTAAAGGCTCCGGTTGCAGCAAGCACTTTTAAGACATCTGAATTGAACAAAGCCATTTCAGTTGGGTCGAGGTATTCTCTTCTTGCTCCTATCATTGAGTCGGCGTTGATCAGAAGGTATCCAAAGCCTTTCTCTGCAAGCTCGTCCTTGGCTTTCTTTGCGGGAGCGTCGCTTATAACAATAACGGGCTTACCCTCAAACGCCTCTCTTGCAGCTTTTGGTCCTGGCAGAGCAGCGTTAGGCGAGATTACGATAACAACATCAGGATCAAACTCCTTGAGTTTTTCTGCAACGATTGCCTCCTCAGGTTGCATCTTCGCACCGCTCGTTACAACCCTTACCTGAATATCCCCTCTGTCTGCCCTCTCATCAAGCAGATATTCCACAAGAAGAGCTGTGCCAATGGCACCCATTTTGATAACTCCGACCTTTGCCATTTGTATCACCTGATAAATTTTCTTGAAGTTTGGTTAAAACGTTTTCTTTTTTTACTGATTTCATTGAAACTGAAAGAAAGCTCGGACCATCTTTGATGCGAGAGAGACGTTTTTCACCATTTTGAAAATTTTGGGCAGTGCTGAGAGTGCTGTCGATGGCCTGTCCATGTGAACCTCTGAGAAATCAATCTCACGTGCAATCTCTACGAGAGTATCGTAATCCTTCGTGTCAAGGATATCATAGAGCCTCCGTATCCTCTCACCCACTGTATACTCCCTTGAGAGTCTGCTCATATATGTTTGTCTGAATTTCCTGAGATCAGGGAAGAATTCTCCAAGCATTTCGGCTGCCTTGAGAAGATAGTATATCCCGCCTCCGGTGTACGGCTTTACCATTCCTGCTGCATCTCCGATCAGCACGGCGTTTCCCATTACAAAATTGATGAGACCTATCGGTATCGCTCCTGAGTTAACCTCAAACACTGACCGCCCGATTCGTTCTGAAACAGATGGATGCTCATCAATCAGTCTCTCCAGATATTGGGATGGATTCTCTCTTGAAACCACTCCAACTCTCGCGACATCCTCTGACAGGGGTATTGCATACCCGAAAAAACCGTCGGAATATCTCTTGCCAAAATACAGTTCGACCATGTCCTTCTGGATAGCCTCAAACTCCATCAGATACTGTTTTCCAGAGAATATTTCAGGTCTCTCAAACCCGAGTTCTTTTGCAACTATGCTTTCAGCTCCATCTGCACCGATTACTGCATCGAAAGCTTCACTATATTTTTCCTTCTGAGAAACAATTTTTATCGTGTTCTCTGAGATCTCAAAAACCCTTGATTTCATTCTGATATCTGCGATCTTTCCTGCCTCTTTCAAAAGCATTGAGTCCAGAATCTTTCGCTCAATTACAGCACTGCCTGTTTTACCAGCAACTTCTGCATATTTTCCTGAGGGGGAAATGAAGAAAGCACCTCTGATTTTGTTTATCAGAGACCTCTCCACCTTGCAGTACTTTTTCAGCTCTTTGAAACAATCCTCGCTGATCAATCCTCCACATTTAACCGGGAATCCAGGTGATTGTTTTGCCTCAAATATGACTATTTCTGCTTTTTCGGAAAGATTCAGGGATGTAAGTGTTCCGGCAGGACCCGCACCAACTATTGCAACTTTCAATGGGGAAACTTGAAAAAATCTGGTTATAGAGTTGACGGTGCAAATTTGATGAGCGGACCCGCCGGGATTTGAACCCGGGTTAGAGGCTCCGAAGGCCTCTGGGATGTCCAGCTACCCTACGGGCCCTATGGCAGAGAATAGGAGGCGGATGGTTAATAAATTCTCGGTTTGGATTCAACCAAAAACTAAAAATATCGATGGGGATCAGTGCTGTATACTCATGCCCGGGTAGCTCAGCTTGGGAGAGCGTGCGGCTGAAGACCGCATAGTCGCCGGTTCAAATCCGGCTCCGGGCATATTCTCTCCCGGTTCAGTTCCTGTTTGAAATCGCCTGTTCTCCTGAACCTAAGAGAGATAAAAACACCCTCAGAAAACCCCATCATGACTTCAACGATGGTGTTCAGTTTTATAGGGGTCGATGAGGTGTGATTTTCATGGACATTATAACCGCCTTCTATCGGTTGTCCATCCTGTTCATGCCTGTGTATTATTCCATCAAGGAT
>JALUWC010000001.1 GCA_027019885.1 Geoglobus sp. | reverse complement strand
CGCCATGAGCACCGGGATTCTTTATTCCGTCTCCAAGGGATATAAAGCGGTTGTAAACATTCGGGTAATCCCTCTCAACTACTGCCAGCTTTGGCATCGTTTTGCCGGGAACAGGCTCGCACTCTCCAAGCTTCCAGTCTTTCACTTCAGGCTGTGTTATCTCTTCTGCAGTGTCATGAAGCAGGGGAGCCATGACAACATCCTTCACGGGATTGGGGAAGTGTTTCTCTGCCAGCTCGCTGAACCTCCTGGCTATTGTTTTGAATATATCCCAGTCAGACTTTGCCTCCCATGGAGGGTCTGTTGCACCTCCAAGGCAGTTCACGAAGCTGTGCAAATCTGTTGTCGAGAGATCGTTCTTCTCGTACCAGTGTGCAGCAGGCAAAACAATGTCGCTGTAGATTGCCGAGGTGTCCATCCTGAAGTTCAGATCAACTATTAAATCGACCTTGCCCTCAGGTGCATTCTCCCTCCACACGACCTCTTTAACGATATCCTTTGCAACCTCCTTTGCCATCACATTGCTGTTTGGCGAACCAACAAAGTGCTTGAGGAAGTACTCATGTCCCTTTGAGCTCGAACCAATTGTGTTTGCCCTCCAGATGAACCACACTCTCGGCCAGTTCTCCTCGGCATCCGGATCCTCGATTGCAAACTTCAGATCTCCATTCTTCAATTTCTCAATAATCCACTTTCTTATCTCCTCATCGGTCTTTGCCCCTTCATTCACCGCCTCACTGACTATCTCAACTGGATTTCTGTTGAACTGCGGATAGAAGGGCAGCCATCCAAGCCTGACAGCCTTGACATTGTAGTCTATTGCATGTTTCGGCATTCCATCCGAAGCGTCAATGTACGCACACCTGTCATACCTCCACTGGTCTGTGTGGACGTAGAAGAAACTCGGTGAGTTCTGAAGTCTTGGAGGTTTAAGCCAGTCGCCTGCAAAGGCTATGGTTGCCCATGACGCTATCGGCACAACCTTCTCCTGCCCGACATAGTGAGCAAGCCCTCCACCGTTCCTTCCAACACTGCCTGTCAGGATAAGGGCGGTTATCACGGCCCTGTAGTTCAGATCGTTGTGGTACCAGTGATTCAAGCCGGGCCCGATAATCACGAGGTTTCTGCCCTTCGTCTTCGCGCCATTCTCCCCCCAGTCTCTGGCGAGCTTTATCACAGTATTTCTCCCAACCTTTGTGTACTTCTCCTGCCATGCTGGAGTGAAGGGCCTGTCGTCATCGTAGCTTTCAGGATAATCCCCTTCAAGCCCTCTCGAAATTCCGAGATGAGATGCAAAGAGGTCGAAAACCGTTGTTACGTAAACTTCCCCACTCTTCGTCCTTATTTTCCTTGCAGGGACATGCCTTACGCTCTCTCCGTAGTCATCGTATCTGAACTTTATAGGAACACTCTCTCCATCGATCAGGCTGAGCTTGACATTTATTTCCTCTCCTGTTCTCGCATCTCTCATCTCAAGATTCCACTTTCCTTCGTAACCCCATCTAAGCCCGATGCTCCCGTTAGGGACTTTCACCTCTTCGCTCTCATCCATAACGCAGAGAATCCACTCTCCGTTCTCCATCTCATCAATCTCGCTTGCCCTCAGAAACTGACCTATCTCAAAAGCATCCCCGGTCTCATTGAGCTTCACAAGGAATGGGAAGTCGGTGTACCTCTTCGCATACTCGATAAAGTACTCAACAGGCTTTTCAAAGTAAAACTCCTTCACAATCACATGGTTTGCTGCCATCCAGAACGCCATGTCATGTCCCTGCTCAACAGGGATCCAGAAATCTGCATTTTTGCTTACCTGGCTGAAATCAGGGGAGAAAACTGCAACCTTGGCTCCTCTGTATCTCGCCTCAGTAAGGAAGTGGGCATCAGGGGTTCTTGTCATGTGTGGGTTGGAGCCCATAACAGCGATAAAGCCCGCATTGTACCAGTCTGCAGACTCGTTCACATCTGTCTGCTCGCCCCACGTTTGAGGGGACGCTGGTGGCAAATCGCAATACCAGTCGTAAAAGCTCATGCAGACTCCGCCTATGAGCTCCAGAAATCTCGCCCCTGATGCGTAGCTTATCATCGACATTGCGGGAATTGGTGTGAAGCCAATAATCCTGTCAGGCCCGTGCCTTTTGATCGTGTACAGCAGTGAGGCTGCTATCAATTCAGTCACCTCATCCCAGTCTGCCCTTCTGAAGCCGCCCATTCCCCTTTTCCTTATGTAGCTGCTTCTCTTTTCAGGGTCCTCCACTACGCTTTTCCACGCTTCAACAGGGTCTGAGTGCTTTTCTTTTGCCTTTCTCCAGAGGTCGAGCAGTCTTCCCCTGACATAGGGGAACTTAGGCCTCAGAGGGCTGTAAACATACCAAGATGCACTGATCCCCCTCTGACACCCTCTCGGCTCGTAGTTTGGAATGTCTGGGCTGAAGTCGGGATAATCTGTGGCTTGAAGCTCCCAGGTTACTATTCCATCCTTAACGTAAACAAACCAGCTGCAGCTTCCGGTGCAGTTAACACCGTGAGTTGATCTCACAACCTTATCATACTGCCATCTGTTTCTGTAAAACTCTTCCCATCTCCGTGTATCAGGAGAAAAAACATCTTTAATTCTTTCCGACATTTCATTTCACCCTCCCGTAGTAAACACCCGCAATGACAAGTGCGACAACGAATACAGCAAATCCTGAAAGTGGATACTGATCTGGTTTACTCTTTCCCTGCTCAGCCTCCTTGAAAAATGCGGTCAGATCTGCTATCTCCTTTTCTGTCAGGCTCTTCCCTGCGAAAACATCTTTCATAACAGGAAACTGGAGGCTTTTCAATGCACCCTGTATCCCTTGCTCACCCAGTTTTGAATAGAGATCGCTCAAATCATTGCCAAGTGTCCCACCATTTATCCCAGCTTTTCTGACAGAATGGCATGAGATGCATGGTGGCCCATCATTCTGAAATCTCTTCTCTCCGATAAACAGCATTCTTCCTGATTCCGGGTCTCCAGCTACAACCTGTGGAGTTTCTTTTGGAGTTGGTGATACGGCCGGTGTTGATGTTTCAGAGGGAGTTCCTCTTTCTGAGTACTGGGCAAGGAAATCAATTATTAGTTCGGCTTCCCCTCTTGTTACGCCAAGATTGGGCATCTGGAAGCCATATTTGTTGATTAACTCCTTCATTATTGGATCATTTTCTCTCGCAAGTTTATCCGGTTCTGTTATAATTTTTATCAGCCAGTCTTTATCTCTTTTCTCTGTTACTCCGGCAAGATCAGGACCGGCCATATCCCCTCCGCCGATTGTGTGACATCCGCTGCATTTTTCGCTGAAGAGTTCTTCTCCTGATTTAGCATCAACAATACCAGCGGATATTACAACAATTAACAAAATTGCGATACCGATAAATACAGCCTCTCTCAACCAAAACACCCCCCTCCTTTAATATATCGGACTCGCAGATCCGCAATATTACTCAATTTTCCCCTCCTTTTTTATTGAATTTGAAGTCTGAGTGCAGTTAGATATCCATTTTCCCTAAATTCTTCGAAAAAACAACAGACCAACTTTTCAGCCTCACTAAGAGATGTGCAAAGATTAAACAAACCTTTTATTTGGGCTGTCCCACATATCTGTCATGATTTTAGGTATATGTGGTAGTCCAAGAAAGAAGGCAACCTTTCACGTGCTTGGTTATGCCTTGCAGAATCTTGAGGAAAGTGGGTTTGAGACTGAGCTTTTCACCGTAAAAGGAAAAAAAATAAACTTCTGCATTCACTGCGATTACTGTTTGAAGGCCAAAGAGTGCATATTTGATGATGATATGGTTCAGCTTTACGACAGAATCGAGATGGCAGACGGCCTGATACTGGCAACACCCGTTTACAACAGTGGTGTTTCGGCACAGCTCAAGGCGGTTATGGACAGAACGAGAGCTTTATTTGCCAGAAATCCAAACGCTTTAAAAGGAAAAGTTGGAATGGGGATCGCGGTAGGTGGTGATAGAATTGGAGGACAGGAGATAGCCCTTCTGCAAATACACAGCTTCTTCATACTCAACGGCGCAATTCCTGTAAGTGGTGGGTTTTTCGGTGCAAACCTCGGAGCAACTTTCTGGAGTAAGGATACTCTGGAAGGGGTCAAGGAAGATGAGGAAGGATTTAGAAGTTTGAGAAAAACACTTAAAAGGTTCGCATCCTATATTGATAGATATGGAAAAAAGAATTAGAATTGCATGGGGCATAACCGGAGCGGGAGACAGGCTTAAAGAGACAGTAGAGGTGATGAAGGAGCTGAAGAAAAGCTACGATGCTGAGATCAGAGTGTATGCATCACATGCAGGAGAACAGGTTTTGAAATGGTACAGGATACTGGATGTGGTCAAAAATTCATTTGGCAGGTTTTATGTTGAAAGAGACGCAAACTCGCCCTTTCTTGCAGGTGAGATTCAGATAGGTAAATTTGCCGCACTTGTAATTGCTCCTGCAACAGCCAACACAGTTGCAAAAATAGCTGGTGGAATTGCCGATACCCTGCTTTCAAACTCAGCTTTGATGGCACTGAAGGCGTTTGTTCCGGTTTATATCATGCCCTCTGACTACAAAGAAGGAGAGGTTATCACGGAGTTACCTGATGGAAAGAAGCTCAGGCTGAGAGTCAGGAGAGAGGACGTCGAGCATGTTGAAATGCTCAGAAAAACTGACGGGGTTTTTATTGTAGAGAGCCCGGATGAGCTTGAAGAGGAGTTGAAAAAGCTCTTATCTCAGAAACTGGATACGTAGATGAGCTGGTAACTACAGGAGATGATGGTGCTAAAAACCAATGCTCTGAAGTTCACTATCTCAGGGTCTGATTCTCAGCACTCTTCAGCTTTCTCCATTCGTTTCTCAATCCAAAGATAATCAGCGCATCTGTAATTAATACGGAAACAGTATACCAGTTAACACCTGCTATAGAGTATATG